>JAOZSO010000016.1:0-20982 GCA_029939655.1 Desulfobacterales bacterium | reverse complement strand
GCACATCTGCAATTGGGACGAACTGTTCGTACTTGATCTGCTTTTCCTTAGAAGCAATCAATTCAAGAACCCCCTTTATGCAACTTCGAATTGGATTCATAGGTATTGTTCAAGCATTTTTATCAAGTACATTATTGATGGATTTCAAGCAATATTGAAGACTACGCTCATTAGCTTCCATAATTTGTAGGCCATTCCTCTATTTCTGAATACTTATCAATATATTCTTTTTCATCCGTCCTAATCAGACCAGTACAATCTAATTTGCAGGATATGAAGTCTTTAGTTGGACGCGCCCATATTGTTGTTTTGTCCCGCTGACCTTTATGCCTTTCAGTCTCGAATTTCACATATAGCTGAGCCTTCTCAATAATAGATAGTGGGATATTGTTGGTTTTAAAATCATCAATCATCCAAGAATTTAGTACGGTAGCAATCGAGAGTGGCTTAATTCCTTTGCCATCGTGAAAACACTCACCAGACAGAATGTCAATTACAATTTTTCCCTTCTGAAGTTCTGTAATGGCTTTATAATCTTGTAATAGTTGCCATCCACAAAACATGTGGCAAAATATAAATGCATGATGATTTAAGCGTTTATTTCTCATTTTACACTGCACAACGTTGAGCGTGAGCAGCTGCCCTATTCTACATTTTCAATTTCATCTGGCCATCCTAAAGCAGCAAACTTTTCTCGACAGTAGACGGCCAATTTATTATCTATGCCTATTCGAATCAGAGTATACCCATAAATCGTCCCAAAATCTTTACTGTGCAAAGTTCTATCGCAATCGTATATCACACCATCTTCAGAAATAATTGTGTATGCTTTACCATATACATCTTGCAACTCCAGTGAATTTGCAACTTCAACAAGAGATTGGTATCTTTCGAGCCGCAATTTATCGTTTTGGATTTTTTCTATTACGTATATCATTCGCATTCAAACATAAAGTAGAGCTTACCTATTGGTTGTGAATCTAAAGATTTCAAATCTGAACTGTAAGTATCAATACAAGAAAATTAAACATATTTAACAATCATTACCTAATAGACACACTCAACATATTGTGGTCGGGAAAATCACACCGAAACTGAAGACTACGCTAATAAGTCTTCAAACCGAAACCTGTGATACATGGAGAACATGGCCGGTTTCAGGAGCATCAAAAAACCTGTGATACTTGAGATTCCCACAATAATAATTTCCACGCCCACCGGTAAAGATATCCCATTTCTTACAAAAATGCAAAAAAGGGCAGATCCCATAGAATTGAAGTTGCCCTTTTTCAACAACAAATCTTCAAAAAACAATTGTTACGGTGTGGTTTAAATTTCTTGGATTATGTCAACTGATTGATATCAATTGAGATCCAACCTTCTGTTACATAATCTTCAGATAGTAGGGATCATCGAGGATGGTCAAGTCGTTCACTTTTAATTTTGGGACGATTGATAGGTTGAAATTGCTCATATCCGGTTTTGAAAACCGTGCGTTACAACCACGATATTAGGGCTATCGAAGAATCCAATAAGCCGGAAAATGTTCGATCCAGCGGAAACCCTCATCTCCCAGAGATCTTGGGTGCTCACCAGTTTCTTGAAATACTGTGATGGTACCTGCTCGAGATCTTCAACCAATTGTAAAACCCAAGTCACAATCAGGGGAAAACGTTTTCACCCAGATAATTCCTGAGATAGTCAACCAAGAAGTGAAAATATCATCCCTGATAAAAACCGGGGATATGTTTGACATCTGATCGCTGTTAAGGGACTCTGTATTATCCGATAAGCTTTCTGAGAACATACGGCAGGATACCGCCGTTTAAAAAATATTCCACATCCACTACCGTATCAAGCCGGGCCGTCACCTCAAAGCTGATTTTTGTTCCGTCCTCCTTTACGGCCTCGACCTGCAGTGTCTTTCGCGGTGTGATATCCTGAATGCCACTGATGGAAAACAGTTCAGATCCGTCCAGACCCAGGCTCGACCAGCTGTCTCCCTCTTTGAATACCAACGGCAGCACACCCATGCCCACCAGATTGCTGCGGTGTATGCGCTCGTAAGAACCGGTGATAACCGCCTTAACTCCCAGCAGATTGGAACCTTTGGCCGCCCAGTCCCGAGACGATCCGGCACCGTATTCCTTGCCGCCCAACACGATGAGGGGTGTGCCTTCTTTCTTGTATTCCATGGCGGCTTCGTAGACGAACATCTTCTTTTTGTCCGGAAACTTCAATGTAAAACTGCCCTCTTTGGGATCCACCAGATTGTTTTTAATGCGAATATTACCGAAGGTGCCCCGCATCATCACTTCATGGTTGCCCCGGCGAGATCCGTAGGAATTGAAGGTGGCAGGTGAAACGGATTTGGAGATCAAGTATTTACCGGCGGGATATTCGGCGGGAATCGCCCCTGCAGGAGAGATGTGATCCGTGGTCACGGTATCACCCAGAACAAGCAGGGTCTGTGCTCCAACGATATCCGGCGGAGCATCTGCATCCTTGGAAAAATTTTCAAAGTAAGGCGGATTTTTTATATACGTGGATGTTTCGTCCCAGGCATAGGTAGTGCTTTCGGCCACATCAAGTTCCTGCCAGAACGCATCGCCTTCAAAAATCCGGCTGTATTCCTCCCGGTAGAATTCCTGCTTGACGTGGGCACCGACCAACGTGGCGATTTCTGCGTGGTCCGGCCAGATCTCATTCATGTACACGGGCTCCCCATTGGGATCGATTCCCACCGGTTCCGCGTATAGATCGGTATCGATCCGGCCTGCCAACGCAAAGGCCACCACCAGCATGGGAGAGGCCAGGAAATTGGATTTGATGGACTGATGGATGCGGGCTTCGAAATTTCGGTTCCCTGAAAGCACCGAAGAGACGTTGAGATCATTTTCCCGAATGGCCTGTTCGATGACCGGGTGCAGCGGGCCGCTGTTGCCGATGCAGGTGGTGCATCCGAACCCGGCCGTGTGAAAACCCAACGCTTCCAAATAAGGCATGACCCCGGCAGCTTCCAGATATCGATTGACCACCCTGGATCCGGGCGCCAGGGATGTTTTTACAAAGGGCGGCACCCGCAACCCCCGCTTGACCGCGTTGCGCGCCAGGAGACCTGCCCCTATCAGTACGAAGGGATTGGATGTGTTGGTGCACGAGGTGATGGCGGCAATCACGATGCTGCCGTCGCCGATCTTCACCGGAGTGCCGTTGAGTTCCAGATCGAAAAGCCGCTGATTCACCGGTACACACCGGCGGGTCCGGCGGGTTTCGCAGCCGGACTCGTCGATGAAGGTGGAGTAGTCGGATAGATCCGTATCCCGCTCGTATTCACACCCGATGATGTGGGCAAATGTTTCCTTGATCTCCTGAAGTTCGATTCGGTCATGGGGCTTGGCCGGCCCGGATATGGCCGGTTTCACCGTGGCAAGATCCAGCTCCAGCACATCCGTGTATTCCGGATCGGTCTCGCCCGTATAGAAAAGACCCATTTCACGTGCGCAGGTGTCCACGATGCGGGCTTGTTCTGCCCGGTTGGTCATTTCGAGATAATTCACGGTTTTTTCATCCACCGGAAAAAAACCCATGGTGGCACCGTATTCCGGGGACATGTTGGCGATGGTGGCCCGGTCCGGCACGGAAAGCTGCTTCATGCCCGGTCCGAAAAACTCTACGAACTTTTCCACCACTTTGTATTCCCTGAGCATCTGGGTCACCCGCAGCACCAGGTCCGTGGCGGTCACCCCGGGCTTCAGCACTCCGGTCATCCGCACACCGATCACTTCGGGAATCGACATGTAGTAGGGTTGGCCTAACATCACAGCCTCCGCCTCGATACCGCCAACACCCCATCCCATCACACCGATGCCGTTGATCATGGTGGTGTGAGAGTCCAGACCCACAACCGTGTCCGGGTATGCTAAGGGTTGACCGTCCAATTCCACGGTAACAATGGTCTTCCCCAGGTATTCCAGATTGACCTGATGGCAGATGCCCGAACGGGGCGGCACGACACTAAAGTTGTCGAAACTCTTCTGCGCCCATTTTAAAAACGTGTATCGTTCGCCATTACGTTCGTATTCCTTGGCCACATTGAGCTGCGGGCAATCGCTCGTCCCGTAATAGTCCACCTGCACGGAATGGTCGATGACAAGATCCACCGGCACCAGGGGGTTGATCTTTTTGGGGTCTCCCCCCATATCCTTCATGGCGTCCCGCATGGCCGCCAGGTCCACCACCGCCGGCACGCCGGTAAAATCCTGCATCAATACCCGTGCCGGATGATAGGGGATCTCCACCGGTGCATCGTAACGTTTCTGCCAGTTGGCGATGTTGAGCAGGTCTTTTTCCAGCACAATCCGGCCATCCAGTTTTCTAAGCAGGTTTTCCACAAGAATCTTGATGGAAAAGGGCAGACGGTCCACATGAGCAATTCCTTTTTCCCCTAGCTTGTTGATGTCGTATATACCGTAAGATTTTCCCCCCACATTGACCTCTTTGAGAAACTCTCTCTTGTCCATATTACCCTCCTGATATTCGATTTTGCACCACAAAACGCTTAACTTTTTCCCTGCCAACTGTCCGGGCGCATAGTTAGTGTCCCCATCATGGGTGTTGCCCTCAGGATGAGTAGCAATATTCCTGTGAAAGAAATTAACCACAACAGAGCGATAAAGGCAACGTGCATACTGAAGATACGCCGGAGCGCCTGTCTCGTATCCATGATAATTCTTGAGATAGTCAGCCAAGAAGTGAAAACATCGGTCCTGATTATCCGCAAAATCGTAGGACAAATTTATTCAAACGTGTAGATTTCGTACCGGGTTTCATCCCCCAGCAACGCATCGATCTGTTTTTGTATTTCACCGCGTTCAGTGCGTTGAAGCCACGCATTCCAATAATAGACTGATTGCCATTTGGTGACCACCAGACTTTCCCCGGGTTTGTCAACCCGTTTCAATGTTTCCCCGGTGATATACCCTGGGACGCCCAAAGTGATAGATCGCAGCTGATTGATGAATACCAGTAATGCTTCCTTTTTTTCTTCGGGCACGTTTCTTTTGATATGAACCCTGATCATTTTCAAGCCTCCTTTTGATGTTTTTTTATTCGATGGTTACGTATTTCAAAGATGGCCGGCATCAGGATAATACTGCCGAACAGGCAGCCTGCAATGCCGATGACCGCGACAATTCCCATGCTTCTCAGTCCTGGATAATGGGATAGTATGATGGAACCGAAGCCTGCGATGGTGGTCAGAGACGTCAGCACAACGGCCCTGCCGGTTTGGAACAACCCCCTCAAGGGGGTGTGGTAGTTCGGATGCCTGAAGGTGTTGGTAAAATGGACACCATCATCGATACCGATACCGATGATCATCGGTATCACCATGATGTTCAGGAAATTGAAGTCCACCTGAAACAGGGCCATCAATCCCATCAGTATCGACATCCCGATAAAAAGCGGAAGCACCGAGAAAAAGAGATATCTGATATTTCGATAGTAGATCCAGAGGATGACCACGATGCACAGGCTTGCCAGACCCAGTGATGTTTTGAGGTTCTGGAGGATCAGTCGTTTAAGCTCGCCCGTGAGGATATTGGTGCCGGTTAAATGAAAGGAGGCAGGGTCCACACCTGCTTGTGACAGGTTTTGGATGAGTTGGTCCTTGAATTGGATTGTATCCTCATACGACCAGAGATCCAGCGTCGGATGGATGTAGATGATTGCGGTAAATCGATTGCTTTTCTGGAAGGTAAGGCGGCTTAGAATTGAACTTACGCTTGATGTGCGCAGATGTGATGGGAGCAGTGCAGATTGACTGGAAAAACCCTTTCCAAGTTGTTCTATATAGCGGTCATACAGGCCGATGGTTCGAAACCCGTATTTTTTCAGGGCGCTCTCAAGGCTTTGCCGTATTCGATCCAGGTCGAAGTCTTTCGGATGTGACTGCACCCATGCGATGTTACGTTTCTGCAGAGCAGGTGACAACAGAAACCGGCTTGTGGAAATGATCTTGGATATGTTGCCCTGTTCTTTCATGGATTGCAGAGACCGAACCATGGCTGCTTCGCGGTTCATGACGTCTTCTTCGGAAGATCCGGTTACCGTCAGCAGAACCGTGCCGGTGGACCCGCCGAGCCAGGTGGTAACTTTATCCTGCAGTCGCAATACGCTGCTGTCACTGGGCCTGAAGTTTTTAAGGTTGTCATCGAAGTCCACCTGGAAACCGGCGATGACCAGGGCGCTTGTGCACAGGGTGGCCAAGATCAGCGTTCGCCCGGGATGACGCTTTATGGAAGTCAGCAAAGGGGTCAGAAAAAAACCAGCCAGGGTTGCCTTCCCATGGAATCGCCCGGTGCATGAAGTCCAGACAAGGCAGGCAGGCAGGAGTACCAGCATGGCCAGGAGGCAGAATAAAATACCCGTTCCGGTTAAAATGCCGAGTTCCCTGAATCCCTTGAAATCAGAGAGACCAACCGCATAAAAAGCCATGGCGGTGGTGATGCCGCCGATGAATATCCCCATTCCTGTCTCCTGGAATGTGATTTCCAGGCGTGACAGATCGTCAAGATCTGCTATTTCCGGGTCATAAAAACGATTGACGACATGGATAGCAAAATCGATGCCCAGCCCGATCAGGACACAGGCAAATAGACAGGTCAGAATGTTGAGATGCTGAAACAGAATACCGGCAAATCCGATGGTCCAAAGGAGACTCATAACCAGTGGTACGCTGACGAGTAAAAGAATTCCGGGGGTTCGAAACGATATGAAAAACAAGACCATGACACAGACAAAGGAGGTAATCAGAGTGACCTTGATATCCAGCCGGGTAATGGCTTCATCTTTGACGGCAATGGGGTAGCCGCCGGTGTGCTGAATGTGGATGATTGTTTCCGAAAAATCGAGATGTTTTGAAACCTCTCCCAACACTCGTTTTTCCACGACATCGATTGCCTGCATCAACTTTTTGCTGAAGGTGATGTCCTGTGGGGGCTCTGTGGGTGTCAGGAACATGAAATAGGTGCGGTTGTTTCTTGTCCGGTACAGCCCGGTTTCATTGAGCTCACCTTTCTGGTGGAAAGGAATTTGAAGTGTTGAAAAAAGCAGGTCTCCCAGGCCCAGAGGATCTAGGGAAATCATCCGTTTCCCCGCCGGACCCAGCGGTGTCATAAGGAGTTGCCTGTTTTCGCGAACTTTTTGCTCAATTTTCTCGTCTGTCAGATTCTCCGAGAGTTTTTCCATGTTCTCCGGTGTCAGGAGCAGGGGGATATAGGCGAGGAGGGTGTCGAACATGCTCAGGAGCTGCTCGGAATCGCGTCGATGATCCACCTTGGCAATCATGGGGCTTTCAGCATAGTGTCCAGCCAGGGTATCCATGAATTCGGCGATGACCGGCATATCCAGGTTTCCATCCACCTCAATGACCGATATCAACAGAGATTGAAATCCGACTTCCTCGGCGATATCAAAAAAGCGCTGAACTTCCGGGCGGTCTGACGGGAGCAGAGAAAAGAGGCTCAGGTTCAGCTTGAGCCGCAAGGCGGCCATGATCGATATCGCCGTGAGAACCATCGCCATGACGATGATGGCCTTATGGAAGCGGTGGATGAATTGAGACATGGGTCGTGGGACCTCGGCAAAATACATTTTTGAAAGACATCTTATTTATACACTGATTTTGTGGGAAAGTAAAAAGAAAGGGTCTGAGAGGCAGAGGTTTATTGTGTTCATTGAGTTTGTTGGGTTGCTTAAAGTTTTCGGACCTATAAACCAAAAAGAGGCAACGTTTTAAGACCGATGGGTGATCCTTGTGCGATTGTGAAACTGTTTGAGATCTTTAGTAACTGTTATGCCGAACAGTGTGACGATTATCGAAAAAACTCAATAAACTCAATGAACACAACGAACACAATGAACCAGTAGTTCCCTCCAACCCTTTCATATCTTGTTCCCCCCATATTTCTACTCTTTTTAAAATTTGTTGGTCAACAATTCCCAGCTCTTCAGAAGAATCCCCCCCAACCCAAAGAGAATACCACAACCAATGATGCTTCCCAGGATCAGAAGCAGATAGACTCTTGTTTTTGGAAGCTGCAGGAGTTTGGATAAGATAAAACCGCTGAGAATTCCGCACCCTTTCAAAGGCAGAATAGTAATGACAATTACACCGGGTATCCCCAAAGCATGAACCCATTGGAAAAGAGGGGTTTTTTGCCTTTTGGCTTCTTTTTGTTTTCTCCTTGCGGATAATTTCCGAATCAATGCGCTGTTGGAGATACTTCCGTACAGGTGATAAAAAATGGGTATCTGAAGCGTATCGAGCAGTACGGCAACCGGCAGCAGAAACGAGATTTTGTGACCTATCAACTGGGCGCTGATCAATGCAATGGGGCGCCCTCCCAGATAATAGAGGGGGATAAAGTAGATCACAAAATGTTCTGCAAGGTTGTCTTTAAGGAATAGAATGAGTTCGGTCATGGCATTTTCTGTTTCATAGACAATTACAATTTCAAATTGTGCCGTGTTTTAAGTCGGGCTTTCATGTCTGCATCGTATAAAAAGGTTATCGGTGAAAGAATTTTGACAATCGCAGGTATCGGATCCGATACCGACAGAATATCATAAAAGGTGTCGGAGGTATTGAAACGAAAGAAATCATTCATAATCCGGCTTCGATTCGGATTGAATATAAAGTGAAGAAGATCACCCGGAATCAGCCATCTGCAGGCAATGCCGGGACGATACTTTTCGACCGGTTCGAAGTGTTCCCCCATGGCCATCTTGTGCAGGAGGAGCGGAAAGTTGACACCCGCATGAATGGCCAGAGACAGCGAGCCCCAGAATCTCGGATTTATTTCCATCAGTTTGGGCAAGCCGTCCCGGGGATCGACCTTGAATTCAACCATGGCTACCCCGACCCATCCGATCTTTTCGAGGAGCGTTCGTGCCATGTCATAAATGTCGTCGTGCCGGATGCTGACACGCAGGGTGCTGGCGCCTCCTGTGACCGGATATTCCCGTAGCCGTTTATGGACGAATCCGGCTTTTAGGCTGGATTGTTCATCAAATAGAAAAGACGCGCCGTACCCGCTGCCCTCTCTTGGAATGAACTCCTGGATCATGGGAAATGGAAACTGCTGATGAATGGTCTGATATGTTTCCTTGAGCTCCCGTTGGTTCTTCGGATAAGCGACACCCACAGCACCCGAACTGATTTGGGGCTTGATGACCACAGGATACGGAAGCATATCCGCAAGGTCATCAAGTTGAGAGAGGTCCTGAATGTGCCAGGTTTGTGGAACCGGTATGCCCAGTTGCTCAGCTATGTGGATGACATTGGCCTTGTTGCGTACCCGTGCGAGTTTGTCCTTGGGAGGTATCGGCAAATAGGTCAACTGTGAGAACGTGTTCAGATGGCCGGACAAAAGGTATGCGGTATCTTCCTCCATGGGCAGCAGCATCCGAAATGACTTTTTTGTCAGCAGATCATGTATGAATTCCAGAAATTTATCGGGCGACAACCGTGGGGAGGGGTAGACGGTTCTTGTATGACAGTACCTGGAAAAGCCGGACATGGATAGGAGTGTGCTTTCGCCGACAGTTACCCGTATGCGGTTTTGCCCTAAAGTCCTTACGGCTGCAAGGGTTTTGCGCCAGTGCCCATCGGTCACAAACACGTCGGAAAAGGTATTTACCATTCCAGAAGAATACTGTAGGTTGTCTCAAATGTAAACAGGATTGCTGCTGCAATCTTGTGTGACGCGGCTTTGCCGCTATTTGATTCAAGGTTGGAAAAGGTTGTTTTGGAAGATAAGATTTGTGTGATCATACCTGCCTACAATGTTGCAGACACCATTGGCAACGTGGTTGAAGGGGTTTTTCAGCATGTGCGGACAGTCATGGTTGCGGACGATGGCTCCAGAGATGACACAGGGAAAAATGCGCTATCGGCAGGTGCAAAAGTCATTTTCATCGGCAGGAACCGGGGCAAGGGAAATGCGCTCAAAGTGCTGTTCAAGGAAGCTGCGAAGCAGGGTTTTACGGCCGTGATCAGCATGGATGGCGATGGACAGCACAACCCGGATGAAATACCCGGACTGGTTTATGCCCACAAAGAGAGCCCGGGAAACATCATTGTCGGGTCACGCATGCATTCTAGAAAAAACATTCCAAGAGCGCGCTTCAATGCCATGCATGTGGCACGATTTTTTATCTCTCTGGCAGCCAACCAGTTTATCGAGGACACCCAGTGCGGTTTCCGGGTGTACCCGTTGGCACTGATTCAGCGCATGACTTTAACCCAGGAAAAATATGTTACCGAATCGGAGATTCTTATAAAGGCCGGAGATATGGGAACGGTTATCGCGTTCGTCCGGATTGGTGCTATTTATGGCGGGATTCACAGTCATTTCAGACCGGTATTGGATGTCTCCGCCATTACCGCATATATTATTTCCTATTTTCCACTCAAGTTTTTTACCGAGGCGGTTGTTCCGGGAAAACGCTACACTTACACCAAGGGAAACCTTCGGGATCAGATTGCCCGGCACCCGCTTTTGGACAACCTTTACAAAGTGATAACGGCAGCCATCGGCATACCCATGACAGTGATCTGCCTTATTGCGTATCACGGCCTGTCCGTCCTGCTGGGTGATAATTTTACATCAATTCGAATGCTGGGGCATGGGTATTATAAAATCACTCTGGCGGCCCTTCTTCTTCCGGTGATCCTGGTGATTATTATATTTGAAAAGCTGCTAAGCTATATCGGTATCAAGTCGCGGCTCGTGGACGGAATTATCCAAAAATTTTATCCGCATTTGTGGGACTAGTTATCATGAAAGTTCCTCAGCCTGCTCAAACCGGGAGGACATCCAGAGGGAAACATGAAGAATCCGAATTATTCTTGAATAAAGACAATGTGTTTGCTAAGATCCATGATTCATGCAAATGTATTAATTGAGACATATTGTGAAACCGGTATTGTTGTGTTGACATGAACTTGAATGAGGTAGAAATTGGAAGATATCGTTAACGATTCAGCTAAATTATGCGATTTTTTGAAAGAAATGATCATAGACACACTCAAACTGGAAGAACTTTCAGTTGAGGAGATTGATGATGACGCGCCCCTTTTTAAGGAGGGCCTGGGCCTTGATTCCATCGATGCCCTGGAGCTCGTGGTGGCCATCGAAAAAGTTTTCAATGTGATTATAGAAGATGAAGACGTGGGCAAAGAAGCCTTCGGTTCCGTCAGAATTCTTACCGGTTTCATCCAAAGAGAATTCACCGGAACGGACAAGAACACCATAAGTGCTGCCGGATAATAGCGGTATTCCCCGCATGCTTTCTTCGATAAGACAGTTCTGAAGTACGGGTACCAACGAGTTAAATTTCCCACCAACAATGGCGTTTTATTCTGAGGGAGTTGGGTAACGTGATGCATTGGTTTGAAGTTGAAGAAAAGGTTCGTTTCAACGAGGTCGATGAGTGGAGCATGGTTTGGTATGGGAATTACATGGCCTGGTTTGAGATCGGTCGCATGGCCCTGCTGAAAAAATTTGATCTTTTACCCAGACAGATGGTTGAACTCGGATATGTTGCACCGGTGGTCAATTTAAACTGTGATTACAAGAAATCCGCCAGGACCGGTGATACGGTTGTCATCAGAACAACCGTACTGAAACCGGAAATTGCCGCGTTGATTTTCAAATTTGAAATTTTGCATAAAGACAGTCGAGAACTGCTTGCCAAAGGAGAGACAACACAGGTCTTACTGACGACGGATCAGAAAATGATATACCGGATTAGCGGCAAACTTGAAAAACGGATTGCGGTTCTGCTGAGCTATTGCGCCCATGGATAACAAATCAGGCTGATAGACTATAAGACTGTAGGCTGTAGGAGGAGAACGTCTTGAGCGTGCTGCTGCGATCTGTAAGCAAGCCTAACAGTCTAAGCAACCTAAATAGCTACTGTCTGTTAATTTCTCATATTCCCCTCAACATCCAAGCTTTATGAAATCTGAAAACGAAAGACGCGTGGTTATTACCGGAGCCGGGATTATATCCGCTATCGGACAGACCCTGCCTGATTTCCGTTTAAATCTTTTTGAAGGTGTCTGCGGCATTAAGGCGATTGATCTTTTCGATACAGCCGGATACACCTGCAGTCTGGGAGGGCAGATCGACGGAGAAAATTTAAAAGAACAATTGCTGCCGCGACAAACCAAGCGGATCTCTCGTTGCGACCTGTTGGGCTTGATTGCCGCAAGAGAGGCTGTGTTAAACGCCCGGATCGATCTTGGGCAGGTGGATACGGAACGCATGGGTGTTATCATGGGTGGCGGTGCCGGTGGCATGCTGTCTTGGGAAACATTTCGTCGTGATCTGTGGCAGGGCCGTCAAAAACACAATGCATCGCGTGTTCTGGCGTCAGCCCCCTGCACACTGACCGATCTCGTTGCCAATCACTATGGCATCAGTGGTATCCGATCCACCATTACAACCGCCTGTTCATCCAGTGCAAATGCCATTGGATACGGTTATGATCTGATTCGATCCGGAGATGTCGACTTGGTTGTTACCGGCGGAAGCGAGGCTCTTTCAGAACTCACATTTGCCGGATTCAATTCCCTGAAAGTGATGTCGCCGGAGCCTTGCCGACCTTTTGACAGGCATCGCCGCGGTCTTTCCCTGGGAGAGGGCGCCGGGATCATCATTCTCGAGGAATACACACACGCGCTCGAAAGGGGCGCAGCAATGTTGGCGGAAATGGCGGGGTATGCGGTGAATGCAGATGCTTACCACATGACGTCTCCTGACCCGGAAGGTCTTGGTATGTTCCGCGTCATGTCCAGTGCGCTTGCGCGTGCCAACATCGAAACGGAAAGGGTAGATTATATCAATGCCCACGGTACGGCGACAAAGATCAACGACCCCATGGAGGCACAGGCCATTCAGCGGCTGTTTGGAAAGGAAAACCTGGAGCGGATAACCGTCAGTTCTACCAAATCCATGATAGGCCACTGCCTGGGGGCTTCCGGCGCGATTGAGGCCATTGCCACGATACTGGCATTGAACCAACAAGCAGCCCCCCCCACGGTACACCTGGATGAGCCGGATCCTCTTTGCAAACTCAATCATGTGGCACATTTATTTCGTAAGCAGAAAATCCGTGTTGCCATGAGCAATTCTTTTGCGTTTGGCGGCAATAATACATCGCTGGTTTTTAAGCGGGTAAACAGGGAGTAGCGTTTCTTGGGTTTGTTGAGTCTTTTGGGTTCATTGAGTTGCTAAACTGAAGAAGTGTTGATGGCTGTCGATTATGAGAGCCAATATATCGGTTGCCCTGAGCAACACAATAAACCCAATGAACCCAACAATACAGTAGATAGGGTCCAAGGGTGATACAAGGGTTCGAGGGGCGCTGAAAGCAACCAGCGGGTGGCACCTAACAGCCTAATAGTCTACAGCCTAACAGCCTGATATGATCTATCAAAGTTGAGCGAATTTACTCAATTTATCCGCCTTCGCAGAATACCACGGACTTGCCCGTGGATGAATGCAAAAGCAAAAGTTAATTGCTACGGCGCGATGTCACCCCTTAGGCAAGGCGGATAACCGCGGCGTAGCCGAAGGCGAAGACGGGTATTTTAATGGGACCACGGGTTTACCCGTGGGGTTCCATAATTAACGGATTGAACTAACACATGACTTCAATCAGTATCACCGGCATCGGCGTGATCAGTTCTTTGGGTATCGGACGGGAAGCTTTCTGGGAAGGGTGCCTGGCGGCGCGGTCCGGTGTCAAACAGATCACCACCTTCGATACAGAGCCGTATAGCTCGAACGTGGCGGCATGTGTCGTCGATTTCACGCCGGCCGGCTTCATGTCACCCATGACCTACCGTCGGATGAGCCGTATTTCGAGGATGGCTGTTGCTGCAAGCATCGAGGCTGTCGATGACAGTGGGCTTTGCCTGGACAGGATGAACAGGGAGCGGGTGGCCGTGGTCATGGGGACGTCCTATGGCAGCAGTTCCCATGTGGACGGGTTTTATCGCAGCTTGCTCGCAGACGGTCCCCGGGGTGCGCAACCCTTGCTTTTTCCTGAAACAGTTCCCAATGCGCCAGCCAGCCATATTTCGATTTACCACAAGATCCAGGGACCAAACGCCACACTTTGCCAGAATGAAATTTCAGCCGAAACAGGCATGGCCTATGCCAGGTCTCTTTTGGATGGAAACGTCGTGGATGTGGTTCTGTTAGGTGGTGCAGAGGAGTTGTCGGAAATTCTTTTTGGCTGCTACGATGCCGTAGGTGGGCTGAATAAAATTCGGGTGAACAAGGGAGAAGACATCCAACCAAAACCCGGCGGCGGATTAATTCTGGGGGAAGGTGCGGCAGTGCTCATCATGGAAAGGAGCGAATCGGCCAGGCAAAGAGGCGCAAAAATTTATGGCAGCCTGGAGGCAAGCATCATTGCGGGAGACGTTTCCGCCATGGGCCACTATGCAAAAGATGGGCGGCAGATGGCCAGGGCTATCGTCCGTTCCATGGAAAAAGCCGGAATTCAACCGGTCGACATCGACCATGTCAGCGTGTCGGCCAATTACGCTAAAGATTTGGATATCATGGAGCTTGAACAAATCGAAAGCTGTCTTCAGTGTTCCAACAGAGATATGTGGGTATCACCGTTAAAATACCTGATAGGAGATTTTGGCGCCGCAGGAACCACGCGCGCTGCAGCCATTCTACTCAGTTTGTATCACCAGATTTCTCTGCCGGCGATTTCCATTTCGAAGTTGAGAATGGCAGAAGAAATGCCCATAGAGTGGGGACCCTGTCAACGTGGAACAATCGACAAGGCGTTGATGACCAGCACCACGTTTGGGGGGGGGACAGCCGCCATTATATTTTCCAAATAGATCCCGACGTTGACTGTGCAGTTTACTGCTTCGAGTCCCTTAAGAATGCATCCAGCGCTTCGATCATGATGGCGTTTAGATCGGCAGCTGTGGCCTCTCCATATTTACGGATCCGGTCTGCGAGTTCACACGGGATGGTAACTGTCAAATCTTCACATTCATTTTCTATGGAACTATTCATTTATATCTTCCTTTTCTCAAATTGTTATCGTGACATATTCGGTGGTAAATTCTTCAAGAGCATGGTTGTCGGTGAGAATCGCAATTTTTTACAGTACTCATGATTCTTCTCCGTATGGTAGTCTTTTGTAACGAGACTGTGTCACCACGAGGGTTCCAATCGGTACGTGGGCATGCGTTGCAATGACCGGACACTTTGCCTGAAAAAGAAAAATGATGGGATAGGGTTCATTGCTGAGGGTCTCGAAGTTCCCTTGTCCTTTGGCGAGGATCAGGTCGGCCTCTAAGAAATGTTGCTTGAAATCTTCACTACAATCATTAAGCAGTGTGCCCGGCGCATCGGAACCGTTGTCGATGACTTGGACGATTTCATGAAGGCCGACGGTATGCGCATCAGTAATGGTGGCATCATTAATAATGGGCGCACCGCGTACCGCCACGACTACGCGCTTTGGTTCAAGTTTTTCGATGAGCAGGCGATCAAAGACGATTTCACCCGCGTTGTCGGCTAGGTAGAGGATGCGTTTGGCCTCAGTCACAGCTTTTAAAAATGCGTTTTTATCTCCAATGAAAGGTGTTGTCAGGGCTTGGCGGATCGATTTTAAAAGGGTCGATTCTGTTACATGGCTATTGGCTCCCAAGTCAATTGCATTTCCGGCGATGGCCAAGCGCACTGCCGCCAGCAATGGATTTGATGAGGCTTCAACCTTGGATTTCATTTCGGGAAGGAGATTCATGGCCATGCGGTTCTGGCGAGCTTTTACATCGTGGTAAGGGTCCTTAATATTAACAATTTCCCGGAGAAATCGATGAATTCGTTGTCCCATGACCGGGGGTGGTTGATTCATGTCTATATCGCAGGACCAACGCAACACCTGACGCAGAATTTTTTCATGAGTAGCGACGTTCGATGATACCAATCTGGCGGCTTCCAGAGCCTGGCGCACAAAACATGGGATGCAATCGAGAGAAGTCTTCATGGGTATCCAGAACCACCGTGATGTTTGTTTTCCCCAAACAGGTCATGGGTCAATTTTTCAATTTCGGTCTGTCGATGGCAGGCAACCCGATGGCCGTCACCAGTATCTTCCAGAACCGGGTCCTGGTGTCGGCACAGATCGATAACAAACGGGCAACGGGTATGAAATCGGCACCCTGCCGGCGGATTTAAAGGGCTGGGCACATCACCGGATAGAACGATCCGCTTTTGCTTATGTTCTATGTCGGGAACGGGGATACCCGAGAGCAGCGCATGGGTGTATGGGTGGCGTGGCCGGCTGAAAATGTCACCGGTTTTGGCAATTTCCACAATTTTCCCGAGATACATGACAGCCAGTCGATGGCTGATGTATTTGACAACCAGCAGGTGGTGGGTCACAAATAGATAGGTCAAATTAAGTTTCAGTTGTAATTCATGCAGGAGGTTGAGTATCTGGGCCTGGACCGATACATCCAGGGCGGAAGTCGGCTCATCAAGAACCAGAAATTCCGGATTTGTGGCGATGGCGCGTGCTACGGCGATACGTTGCCGTTGTCCCCCTGAGAATTCATGCGGGTACCGCAGGTAATGATCTTTTGTCAGGCCGACCAGGTTCAACAGTTCCATCACGCGATTTCCCAGCTCACGACCGCTGAAAAGGTGTTGTGCTTTCAATGGCTCGGCAATGATGTTTTTTATCAGCATGCGGGGATTCAATGATGTGGTGGGGTCCTGAAACACCATTTGCAGTTTGCTGCGTATCCCCAGTCGTTTCAATGATTTTATGGGAATTTTGGTGATGTCGGTCCCGGAGGTGGCGTTCCCCTCTGACGGATAATAAACAATTTTACCATCCGTGGGCTTGTGCAGCCGGACAATGGCTTTGCCTGTGGTGGTTTTGCCGCAACCCGATTCTCCCACAAGACCAAGGCATTCGCCTCTGTATATATCCAGGTCAACACCGTCCAGAGCCTTGACGGCATCCACCTGCCTTCGAAATACACCACCTAATACAGGATAATATTTTTTCAGGTTTTTCAGTTCAATAATTTTTTGCATAAGCGCACTAAGTTTATAGGCTTCGTGGCCTTTCCGTATATAAAAAGCATGCAACCTGGTGATTTTTCCCAATCTCTTTGGTTATAGGAAATGATTCTTTACAAATTGCCCTGGCATCCCTGCAACGCGGGTGAAACCGGCATCCGGATGGTGGGTTAACGAGGTTCGGAACATTTCCCTCGATGCTCTGAAGCTTCCCCTCATTGGAAAATCGGGGAACGGCATTGAGCAATGCGCGGGTATATGGATGCCGGGGTTTGTTGAACAGATCTTTAACATCGGCTACTTCACACAGGTTCCCGGCATACATCACACCTACACGGTCACAGGTTTCAGCGACAATCCCCAAATCATGAGTAATCAGGAGTATCGACGAAATGACGTTCTGTTTGAGATCCTTTAGAAGATCCAGAATCTGAGCCTGAATCGTAACATCGAGGTTGGAAGTGGCTTCATCGGCAATGAGCAACAAAGGATTGCAGGCCAGTGCTATAGCGATAACGATACGCTGCTTCATGCCACCGGAAAGATTGTGCGGATAGCTCTGGGCGATATCTTCGGCATGGGGAATACTGAGCTTGGCAATCATTTCAACAGCGCGTCTCATGGCCTCTTTTTTTAATCTGGTTTCCCAGTACTTGAGCAGGGGTGTTTTGCTGAACAGCTTCAGGATCAAAGCTTCCGGGCGGACCGCAGCGAGTCTGTAAAGTGCTTTCAGAAAAAATTTCAATGGATGGGTCTTTGAGATGGAAGTATCCATATCCATCAATATTTGTTGGCACATCTCCTTCTTGCGATGAAAGAGAAAACTCTCTGCAACCTGCTCACCGATGCTCATGATGGGGTTCAATGCTGCATTGGGTTCTTGAAAAATCATGGAGATTTTATCTCCCCGTAACCCCTTCATGACGGTTTCGGATTGTTGAAGGAGATCGATTACCGCATCACTTCCGTTGTTCTCCGGATAGAACAGAACCTGGCCGCCGTCTATTTTTCCCGGTTCCTGGATAATGCGCATCATGGAACGAACGGTGACGCTTTTTCCACAGCCGGATTCACCCACCAGACCAAACGTGCAACCATGATCTACAGAAAGGCTAACCTTGTCCAGGGCCTTCACGACACCCTCATGGGTATAAAAATTGGTTACCAGGTCAATGGTTTCGATGAGTTTGGGCATAGTTACTTGTTTTTTTGGTTCGTTGTGTTCATTGTGTTTCTTGGGTTGCCTATCGGGGCCGGTTAAAGGCTGTGAACGTCTATGCTGTTCAACAACCCAATGAACCCAAGAAACCCAAAAAACTCAATGAACAATATTCTATCGCCTTCTCTGCTTGGGATCGAAAGCGTCTCGCAGCGCGTCGCCGATCAGGTTCCAGGCCAGGACAAAGAGCACAATACAAGCCCCGGGTATGGCGATGGCATGCCAGTACTTAAGGGGATCGTCGGCCGGTCCGACGATATAATTGCGGGCCAAAGCGACCATCTGGCCCCAATCTGCGTATCCCTTGGGAGCGCCCAGGCCTATAAAGCTCATGAACGCAGCAACAATCACCATGGACCCGATATCCATGGAGGCCATGACCAGCACAGGGTATATCCCGTTGGGCAGGATATGTTTTCTCATGATGGTGAAATTGGAGACGCCCATGACACGGGCTGCCTGGACATAATCGAGTTCCCGCAGGGTTAAAATACTGGATCGCATGACGCGGACGTAATCTCTCCATTTTATGAGAGCCAGGGCAATCATAACCTTATCCAGCCCCCTGCCGAAGGCAACAACGATGGCCATGGTGAGTACCAGCAGCGGTACAGCAAAAATGATATCCACCATGCGCATGATGATTTCATCGATGATCCCGCCGTAGTATCCCGATATAATTCCCAGTGAAACACCGATTATCAAAGCAAAACCGATGACAAACATACCGATCTTAAATGCCGTTCGTGTTCCCCATACCGCACCGTAAAAAATATCGTACTGGCCCGAGGTGGTGCCGAAAATATTGTCCGAACTTGGTGGTTTTGGCGTTTGGGAATAGCCTTTATGGGGCATCAGGTAAGGGTTGTGGGCATATTTTGGCGGTGCGATGTAGGGTGCCAGTACAGCCACTGCTACAAAAATGAACAGAAGCGAAAAACCGATGATGGCAGACGGGTTTTTGAAAATTCTGCGCAGGGTAAATTTCAGTTCTCTGATACGGGGATGCTGTTTTTTATTCATACCATCCTCATCAGTTGAGCCTTATCCTCGGATCAATATAGGCATAGAGGATATCCAAGACGAGATTAATGATCACATACACCAATCCGAAAAACAGGCAGATACCCATTAATACAGGCAGGTCTAACGAGATGGCGGCGTTTGCCAGCCACCACCCGATACCCTGTCGGTTGAAGATGTACTCTACTGCGATGCTGCCCTCCATGGAATATGCCACCAGCCAGCCGGCCACCGTTACGACCGGAATCAATGCATTTTTGCGTGCGTGTTTGAAGTAAATGGTATGGTGGTCTGCGCCCTTGGCCAGGGCGGTGGTGATATAATCCTTCGAGATTTCTTCAATCATGCTGGAACGCATTACCCGCAACAATATGGCTACAACGACTACGACCTGGGTAAAGACCGGCATCACAAGACGCGAAAGTGCATCGAGTGCGATGTCCAGCCTCCCGTTCAAAAGACCATCGATTGTATATAAATAGGTATAGCGTTTGAACTGATCGGGATTTTCATGAATCCAGACGTTGAACCCGTCGTCGATGATACCCGGAGGGAAAATATTGAAATAACCGTACAGAATCATCAGGATAATCAAAGCAAATAAAAAGGTGGGCATGGACCAGCCGACAATGGCGAATATGCGTGTGGAATGATCTACCCAGGTATCCCGGTAGATACCGGATACCGTTCCCAGCCATATGCCGAAAATGATGATAATCGGTATGGTATACAGATTGAGTTCCAGGGTGATGGGAAAGTAATACCAGAACGCGTCCCAGACCGGCATGGCCGCCACAAAGGAATAGCCCCAATTACCCGAGGAAACCTGATGTATCCATCGAACATATTGAATATGGAACGGATCGTCCAGCCCAAGCTGCTTGACAATAATGGGAAGGTCCTTTACCTGCTGGGGGGATTTGACATAGGCCATAGCCCTGCGTTCCGGGCTGAAGGTCATGAGAATTGAAAAAATCAGAACCGAAACGCCGAAAAGGACAAAAAGTAAAAATAGAAATCTTCGAATAATATAAGTTGTCAAGGAAGCCCGGTACGTTAGAATTGGATTGACTGGTTGTTCACAAAATTCAAGTTGGGTCGTTTGGCCGGTCTGCGGATATTCGGTTTGAAACCGGCCAAAACTCGTGCTTAAGGCTCCGTAAGGGCCACCGCTGCCCATAACCTTGAAATAAACTCAATCATAGAAATCAGTTATGCAGCGACAACCCTGTTCATTAAAGCGGCGGTCCCAACGGTTCCTAAAGCCCTCAAACAGTTGCCCGGCTTCAAACCGAACATTCGCAGACCTCCATTTGGCATCACTTGAGCTTTATAGATATCTGGGTTTTGATTTTTACCTGCCATTTGCATGGCAGGTAAAAATCAAACTGGGTTAAGAGCTTTTCTTAAAGAGCGACAACGTCGCGATTAATAAATTCGTGTAACGAATTTATAATTTATTTGTTAATGTTCCAGAAAAATTCAACGGTTTGCGAAAACATCGGATTCCGGTTGTACCCTTTCACATAGTCACGATAGACAAACAGCTCTAGCGGTTGAAACAGAGCGATGCCCAGGGCATCTTCGTACCAGATGGTT
>JAOZSO010000206.1:0-6216 GCA_029939655.1 Desulfobacterales bacterium | reverse complement strand
CTTATATGCCGAGGATGAGCTCTTTTTCCGGGAAATAGTTTCCGGAAAACCATGACCTAAGATGAAATGTTCGGGCTATATCTGCTTGAGTTCGATGGTGGTCAGGCTTTCGATGGTAATTTCATCCAGCCGTTTGAACATGGCCTCGCTGGCCTCGATCCACACCCAGCGGGAAAGGCAGTCTCCGGCCCTGTTGCACACCCCGCATAGTTTATCCTCCGTCTCCGCACAGTCGGTGATGGCGGTTGTCTTTTCCAGCGTTCGGACAATATCCCCCACCGTAATGTCACGTGGCTTCTTTTTCAGCATGTGACCGCCATAGGGTCCCCTCTGACTCTTGATCAGCCCTGCTTCTTTCAGTTTTCGAATCAGATGTTCAAGGTATTTCAGAGAGATATTCTGACGTTTGGATACATCACCCAGAGGAACGGGCCCCTTCTGCGCATTGACCGCTAGATCGAGAATGAGTCGTGTTCCATATCTACTTTTTGTTGTCAGCCTCATTTTTTTCTATTTCCAGCCCCTTTCCGGGGATATCGATCATTTTCGACTGATCCGGTTTGAATTTGGGCAGGCAGATCTGGAACCGGGAACCCTTTTTGGGTTCAGATTCTACGTTGATGCTGCCGTCGTGCCAACGGATAACACGGTTGGCGATAAACAATCCCAGTCCCGTTCCCTGGGAGCCTTTTGATGTAAAAAAGAGGGTAAACATCTTTTCCCTGGTTTCCTGATCCATCCCCATACCATTGTCCTGGATGATAAAACATATGCGGTCTTCGGCTATTTCAAAGGCATCGAATTTAACGATGTGATCCTCCTTGCTGCGATCATATGTGCAGGCATCGATGGCATTTTCCACAAAATTGACCAGGGCAGCCTGCAGCCAGGTGGGATCTACATCAACAAAACCCATAGAAGGTGATATGTTCGCCTCCAGTCGCACACCGTTTTTGGCCGCTATGGCCATGGCATCTCCCACTACTTTGTCGGCCATTTCAGCAATGTCAATGGATTGGTAGCGCAGTTCCCTTGACTTGGCATAATAGAGAATCTCCAGCACCATCTTGCGGATTCTTCCCGTTATCTGCTTGACCTGGCCAAAGGCCCGGTCTGTGCGTTCTTTATCCCTTTTTTCCAGACCTGTTTCAAGCTGGTAGATACCCCCGTCCAGGGCCGTCAGCATCCCCTTGACACCGTGGGACATGGATCCGATCATGAGTCCCAGAGACGTCAAATGATCCTGGAGCTGCCGGATCTGAGTGATGTTGGTGGACATTTCCATGACCTGGGTTATCTCTCCGTCACCATTACGTATGGGTGCGGTCCAGGTGATAACGTTGTATTGGTCACCCGACTTCGATGTGACAACCTCTTCGGTGGTGTGGGGACGTTCATCCTCAAAGGTGTCCGCCACGGGGCATTCCTGACAAGGCGACCCCCTGTGTTTGTATACTGCGTAGCAGTGGGAGCCAATTTCATCACCAAAATCCTTTTTGAACATCTTGTTTGTCGCAGTGAGGCGGAACTGCTTGTCCTGTACGGAAATGTAACAGGGGACTTCATCGAATAGCTGTTGAAACAAGTTCTGGGTATGGCGAAAAGTTTTCAGTTTTTTCTCATTAGCCTTGAGCCGGCTATTCAATGAGATCCAGGATTTGGCCTGATACAACGCCATATCCAGAGCAGTGCTCTTTACCGGCTTCATCAGGTAATGCACCGCGTCATGCTTCAGTTCCGCCATGGCATGATCAAATTGATCCGGTGTCACCATAACGATAATCTGCAGCTTCGGATGCGTCGCTTTGATCCGCTTCAGCAGGAAAATCATCTCCATGTCTGGAAGTCCTGGATCGGCGAGAACAATTTCCGCACTGATATTATCGAACAGTACTATGGCATCTTCACAGGTGGAAGCCATGTAAGCTTCCATTCGCTTACGCTCCAGATAAATACCCAGTGCCTTGGCGTGGCTGGTGTCTTTGTCTATGATGAGTATTTCATCGGACATGGATAGTTCCACTCCTCATTCGTAAAACGAATTTATTGCAGTGTTTCTTTCACGATTTTCAGGAGCTTCTCGCGATCAAAGGGTTTCGACAGGTAAGCCACAGCCTTGCCGATGGCATGATCCCCTCCGGAAAGACCGCTGATAACGATTACAGGAATGTTTTTCAATGATTTTTCCTGGCACATTTTTCGATAAAAGCGCGGCCCCCACTCCTCCGGCATTTCAAGATCGAGTGTAATCAGATCCGGTATTTCCTTTCCGGCGATTTCCAGGCCCTCCTTGACATCGCATGCTGAAAAGGTGCTGTAGCCGTTGTCCTCAAACAAGCTGGTTAGGTAGTCAATGATATTGGGATCATCGTCGACAATGAGTATCTTTTTCATTCATCCCTCTCTTCCTGTAAACCATTCCATAATAAAATCGTGTTACGATTATATGATACGCGACGTTGTCGCTATAAAATACACATACTTAGCGATTGATACTGATAACCGGACATCCGGCCCTGACAATTACCTGCTCGATATTACTCCCCAGTCGGGTATCCTCCCGGGACGCTTTCTGGGTGTGGTGCGCCATGATGATGAGATCGGCATGCTTTTCCCGTGCATACTTCACAATCTCTACATAGGGGATGCCTTCCCAAACCTCAAAATCGTATTCCGGGACATCTTTCATTTCGGGTATGTATCGACCCCGTATTCTCCTGAGGGATTCTCGAATATTCGACTCGATTTCATCCTGCGTCATAATTCTTCCCAAATGCATACTGCCGATATCGAGGGCGTGGAAAATATGAAGTTCACAAGCCAGTGTTTTGACGAGTTGCAGAGCAAACCGGAAAGCAGCATCGGACGCCTTGGAAAAATCGGTACCGAAAATCACATTGGACATCCCACCCCAGAAGGAAGCCGCCGGCCGGTTGACCACCAGCAAGGGACAAGGCGCCACTTTGGCCACACGTTGAAGCGTAGAGCCCACCAGGCTCTTTTTATAGACGGAATCTTCGTCATCGCCGGTGCTGCCGCCCATAACGATCAGGTCAGGGCCTAATTCCCGGGCTGCTCTTAAAATCTCCCGATGCGGCAGGCCTATAGCCACTTTGATTTCAAAATTACGGGTCGTTTCAAGCTGTTTTGAATAGTGGACCTTGATCTCCTCCTCGACCCAGGCAATGTATTCATCGTCAACAACAACCTCTTCCTTTGTCTTGACGTCCAGCACCACCTGGCTGAAACCACGTGTGGGTACCCCCAGCACATGAAAGATACATATCTTTGCATCATAGGACTGGGCCATGTTGAAGGCCACCCGTGCGGCATGGTCACAGGCTTCCGTAGCGGATGTGGCAAATAGTATTTTCTTAAACATACGTCACCTCATTGGCGGGTTGCCGAGAAAGTCCAACACCCTATTCTTTTGGTTTTAAGTGCTCAGGAATTTCGACCATACTGATCACCAGGGGTTTGAGGAAAGACCATTTTATGCCGATTTTATATTCCTCCTCTAAATCCCGAATCGCATCCCAGCAATTATGACAAGGAGAAATCACCAATTCGGCACCGCTGTGCAACAGTTGGTCCCGTTTGGTAATCAGCGCCTTGTTTCGCTGGGGTCGGAAGAGGCCGATGCCGTTAAACCCTCCGCCGCCGCCGCAGCAGTAATTGTGTTCCCGGTTCGGTGACATCTCCATAAAATAGCCGGGCTCAACAATATAGCTCATGATTTCACGCGTAATATCCTTTAAACCGTTATTGCGGACGTAGTTGCAGGAATCCTGGAGCGTAACCGGTTTTTTTAGGCGTTTGGTCGGGTCTATCTTGAGTTTTCCCTCTCGAAGCGCTTCGGCAAGCCATTCAACATAATGGATCGATTCCACAGGGGGTTTGCCCGAACTCCTGCCGGCCCAGTAGGGTCCTTCCACAACGGTGGCGCGGTGAGCATGGCCGCATTCCGTTCCCACCATCCGCTTGGGCTTGAGTCGCTCCATGGCGGCATAGACATGTTCCACCTGCATTTTGCACGCCGCCCAGTCACCGGCAAACATGGCCAGGCTTGTCTGCTCCCACCCACTGGTGGGTACAGTCCAGTTCTCACCGGCCAAATGAAAAAGAATTGCTGCTTCGGCAAGATCTTCAGGATAGTGTTTTACCTCCCTGGCGTTCACGGTGTAGAGAATATCGGCGCCCTCCTTATCCACCGGGACCTCGAGACCTGGGTAGTCTTCTTCATATTCCTCCACCATCCACTCGAAGGTCTCCACGAAATCCTCATCCGTAACGTCCATCTGTGCACGGTAGACACGGTGCATACCGGCACCGATTTTCATTTCCCAGGGAACGAACCCCTGCTGATAACAAAGCCCCCTGACATAGCCGAACATGATACCCATATCGATACCGTGGGGACAATACATGCCGCAGCGGTTACAACAGGTGCACTTGGCCCATGCCGTCTCCATGACCATGTGCATGAATTCGTTGTCCACCTTTCCCTTGCGCTTGACAAGTTCACCCAGTGTCGATTGAATCTTGTAGGCCGGCACCTGTCTGGGGTCCTGATCATTGATCAGGTACAGAAAACAGCTGTCGGCACACATGCCGCAATGAGCACATATTTCCAGCCACGTCTTCATCCTGGACTTCAAAGTGTTCTGGATCGTTTTCCAAAGCAGCTCATGGTCAATGTCGAGCGACTTCATCTCTTCGTAATATTGCTTTCCGCCGGTATCACCCAGAAGCGCTTTGAGTTCTTCTTCGGTTTCTACTGGTTTCTTGTTGCAGAATTTTCCTTCAGGCATGCTGCATCCTTCCTTAAATTTGCTTGTTTCCCGTTGCTTTTTGTGAAACAGCGACAAAGCCGCGTCTGATAAAATCGCTCCGGCGATTTTATTGTTTGGGTTCATTGCCCGGCTGGTTTACCAGGCCATGCCTTTTCCTTTCATGCCGCCGCGCTTGATGCCATAGTCCATACCCAGCTGCGCCCGTGAAGCAAAGAACAGAACGATGTGCGATAATTTAGTGAAGGGAGCGGCGATCAGCAGCGCCTCCCCGCACAGGATGTGCACCGTTAACCAGAATGTGTAGGAACCCAGTTCGTATCGGGCGACAAGACCGGTGATGAAAGGCGCCACGGCTAGGAGCAGAATGATATAATCATACCATGTCGTCAGAATCCGGACCTCGGGCAGGGCAATTCTTCTGAGTGCCAGAAAAACAGCACTCACAACAACCGCCCAGGTGAGAACATCGGCGAGCAACGGATTCAGCGTAATCAGCAAAAAGCCAATTGTTTCCTTCAAAACCAGGTTGTGTGCCAACAGAAATAAAGGCACCAGGACAGCCCCGATATGAAAACCGAAAAAGATGACGGTCATAAAGGGTTGTTTGCGCCAACCATAGGTGCCAAAGGGTATGAGCCATTTCACAATGGAATTCACGGCCCCTTTCAATCCTTGAAGTGGATAGGCTTTGTAGGCCACACGGTCCAGCTGCCAACTCAATCCTCTGAAATAGAGAACAAACCTGACCAGCATGCCAATCAGAAAAATGCCCAAAGACAACCATAACATCGGGCCGGTTAAAAAATCGTACATTGATGCCTCCATTGAGAGCAAGGGTTAGTGATGTTTATTGTGTTCATTGAGTTTATTGGGTTGGAAGACGTCTGAAAGCAACTCAACGAACACAATAAACCCAATAAACTAAAACGTTCGCTTCTTTTCATCCCTGCCGCTGAGAAATAGCCAGAAGAGGAGCATCCCGACAAGGATGGCTCCCATCAGCATATAGGTGATGCTTTTCGAATGCAGCAGAAAATCATGCATTGTATAGAATAGTGAGTTCATGAAACCTCTCTTTCACCTGAATTGAGCAATTTTTCCCGAAGAGCTATGCCGATAGCGATAGTTATTTAAATCCGAAGCACGAAATTCGAAATCCTAAACAATAATTAATGATCCAAATTCAAATGTTAAAAACAAGACCTTGGAGATACAAGTTTAAGCTATGTTTAAATCATTTGAGCATTTGATATTTGGATTTGTTTCGTATTTCGATATTCGGATTTAGAATTTATCACACGCTGGATATGCATAATATTAATCCCTTATAGGGTTGAATCAGTGCCGGGCCCTTTGGACCCGAGTATCTATTTGTGCTCATAATCCGGGTGCTCATAAAAAATAGGCATCCGCGTAGTAACAA
>JAOZSO010000205.1:0-6230 GCA_029939655.1 Desulfobacterales bacterium | reverse complement strand
TAACCAAAGGCGCCGACAAGTTGACGATCAAAAGGGCGTATCGACATCTGGTCAAACGTTGCCACCCGGACCTGAATCCAAATAAACCGGGAGCAGAATCCCGTTTCAAACAGATTCAATATGCTTATGACGTCATCATGCAAACCGATGAAATGCCTGGTGGAATGAAGCCACACGGTCGATATCCAGAATACGGTTATCACCAAGACCTGCATCCATTTGAGAGCTTCTATTGGATGTGTAAGCTGTACTTATCCAAAAATAAAGCTTGATCTTAACCAAAAAGTTGGTGAGACTGAATTCACTATGGGTCATAAGTTTTTCAAAATTATTGTTGTCTTGACCGTGGCTCTGAGCATGGCTACCGGTGGGGCGTGTACCGCCCTTTCACCGCAAGCAGGCAAATCACCCTGTCAAAAAAACCGGAACCTGAACGACGGCCTCGGAAAAACCACCGCCGGTACCTGCCATGTACATCCATGCCGGACCCAGAAGGGCACCCTTTTCCTCTTACCGAATTCACCATCCGGACGGTCTAAGAGTGAACAGATCTCGCATCTGCTTAAAATAGACTCATCGGTTGAAGCACCACAGACCTTATCCTTATCTCACTATAAATATAGCAAGGTTTTGCTGAAATTACCTTTATCATATATCCCACCGCCTTTATTCTCTTTTCACTGTTCCCTGATTTGTTAACTCCTCATCCGACAAATTAATCGTGACCGTCTTGCCTTTCAGGGTCAGATAGGCCCGCCCGGATGATGGATTATATGCCCCACGAATCGTTTTCCAATACACGGATTCATATGGTAATGCCATTCGATGATATATTTTGAACTTACAAATTAAGGAAATGATTACGATGCACTTTGCAATTGTTCGATCTGAATTCAAGCACGCCCTACGATATGGACTGTTTTTCCTCTTGCTTTTGTTTCTGACCGCAGGATTTCAACATGAATCGATGGCAGACACCTTGGGTGAACGCTATCCTGGGCTCACCAATGGGCTGCTCAAATCTGCAGTGCTGGAAGCGATGGATGCCGATACGCTGTTGATATCCGGTGATATTCGCATCAAACAATCACAGCTCATGGCGACTACACAGCAGCAGGAGCCCAAGTTGCGTTTACAGCTGGAAAAAAACCTGATTTTCGTACTCGAGCAGGAAGCCACCCAGCAAATCCTTCTCCGGGAAGCCCAAAGAGCCGGTATTTCTAATGACCAAGGGAATGACAGCCAGGCGATACAGCGTCTGTTCGAACAGATGATGCAATCGCTTTCCGTATCCGAAAACGAAATGCGCACATTTTATTCCGCTAACAAGGAAATGATGGGCGGCGCTCCTTTTGAACAGGTGGCCGATAACATTCGCGGGTATTTGCTTCAGGACAAAAAACAACAGATGGTGGAAAATTATATCCAGGGACTGGGCAATAAATCAAAAATACGTCTTAATGAACAGTGGACAGCTGAGCACGGACGATTGGCCAAGACAACCCCGTGGACAGGGCCCGGCGGTCGGGCAAACCGACCATGGTTGAATTCGGTGCCACGGGGTGTGTCCCCTGTGACATGATGCAGCCCATACTGGAAAAGCTGCGCAAGGATTTTCCCGATAAACTGAATGTGGTCTTCGTGCATGTACGCGAAGATAAGATTCTGGCTTCTCGCTTCGGTATCCGGTCCATACCGGTGCAGGTATTTTACGACACGCGGGGCGAGGAGGTATTTAGGCACACGGGGTTTTTCGCACAAACAGAAGTGGACAAGCAGCTTGCAGCAATGGGGGTTAAAAAATGAAAAAGAACCAGAAATTGTTAGGAATTTCTGCAGTGGGGTTTATTGTCGCATTGGTGATATTCGGTGCTGTTCGGTCGCAATATTTGCTAACTCCGTGTGATACAAGCGCTTTATCGACACAATCTACCGCGATAAAGGCACTCGGAAAAGTGACCATGATTGACTTGGGAGCTACCGAGTGCATCCCCTGCAAAATGATGGCCCCCATCATGGAAGAGCTGGAAAAAGAATATGCCGGCAAGGCCGACATCATCTTCATCGATGTGTGGAAAAACCCGGACCAGGCCAAAAAATATGGTATCCGCGCTATCCCAACACAAATATTTTTCGACGCCGAAGGTCGTGAAGCCTTTCGCCACGAGGGTTTTATGGATAAAAAAAGTATCGTTCAGAAGCTTGCAAAGCTGGGCGTTTCATAATATGAACGCTGCCCCTAAACACAACTCGGGACAATAAAGGAGTTAATCCAATTATGTTCGATCAATTCTTAGTCACTGTCAACCTGTGGATGTCAAGCGGTTCGGGCATCGCTGCAATAGGTGCCTTTACCTGGGGCATGGTGAGCGTGCTCTTCAGCCCCTGCCACCTAGCATCCATCCCGCTGATCGTGGCATACGTGGGCGGCCAAGAAAATGCCCTAAACCCCCGCAGGGCCAGCTGGTATGCCGGCGCCTTCACCATTGGGCTGTTTATCACTATCGCCGCCGTAGGCATTGTGTGTGCGCTTTTGGGACGCATGCTTGGCGATGTGGGCATCTGGTGGCAGGTACTGGTTGGTGTTGTATTGATCTGGGTGGCCCTGGGCATGCTGGGGGTGCAGGCCTGCTCCATGTCAGGCTCATTGCTTTATCGACTCAAGTTGCGCGGGATCCATGGCGCTTTTGGTTTGGGCCTGGCCTATGGTGTTTTATCGGGTTCCTGCACGTTCGGATTTATCGCCCCGATTCTGGCCATCGTTTCAGTACAGCAGAAAATCGTCACCGGCTCGCTGATGATGATCCTCTTTGCTTTAGGGCACTGTCTGCCCATTGCCGTGGCCGGCAGCTCCACGGCAATGGTGCGCAAACTCACCGAAAACAGTACCTGGCAGGGAGCCGGATTGTGGTTCCGGCGCAGTGCCGGTGTCGTGATCGCCTTGCTGGGGGTTTATTTTATTTCCAACCCGTTTCTTGGCGGCGCCTGACCGGAAACAACGATCTTGTTTCTGCCGACATACTCGCGGCTATCGATAAACCGCGGAGGAAAACTCGTGACCTGTCTGGGTCATAATATTAAAAAAAAATGAATATAAAGGATATGTAACATGAAAAAAAGAACTTTTGTAGTAGCATTGATCCTCTTGGCGGCCTGCTTCACAACCGCCTATGCGAAAGACCAGTCTCTGGAAGGCTATCTTTCCGAATTCGACTACCAGGCCAGGAAAGATATGAAGATCGATAGCAAATCATTAGTCAAAGGTCTCATGGAAGTTAAAATTCAATTAATTGACATTCGTTTCCAGGAGGAATTCGAAGCATGGCGCATGGGAAGCGCGATCAATATTCCACTGAATGAACTGCCAGGAAGACTGGATCAATTGCAGAAAGATAAAATTATCGTCACGGCCTGTCCGCACAAGGACCGTGCCATCCTGGCGATGGCCTATCTGAGAACCAAAGGGTTCCGGTCAAAGTATCTGGTCGACGGCCTGGTGGGGTTAGCCGAACATCTGCGCGGGGATAAAGCAAGGGATTTCGTCAATTCCGTTCAATCAAAGTAGGTGCATATTCAGGTGATTAATGAATAATTCATTGAAGCAATCTATCTGGCAGGCACCCGTTCTCGCTGTGCTGGCCGGGATATTGACCATCGGTGCCAATCATTGGCGTGCCGACAGCATACCGATAGTTGGCGAATGGTCTGTTGAGACACGTTTTTCAGATGCTCTGGGCGAAAGCCTGGTCGTAACTCTGGAGCAGGCCAGTCAACTCTTTACCAAGGGTAATGCTCTTTTCGTGGATGCACGACCGCAAAACCTGTATGCCCAAGGGCATATTCGCGGAGCCTTGAGCATTCCCTGGCAGGATGTGGACCGCTATTTCATGGATGCGGCCGACAAACTGGACGACTCGAAAACGATTATTACCTACTGCGACGGTGAAAGCTGTACATTGAGTCATGAACTGGCCAACTTTCTAAAAGACATGGGTGTTGAAAATGTTCGTCTGCTTGTCAATGGCTGGACCATATGGCAAGAAGCCGGACTGCCGGCCGATATGGAGATGAATTGATAAAATGAGTGAAGAAATAAATAGGGAACCAAACGATGCCCATGAATGGGACGACGAGCATGACAGCGACCCGCTTGCGGCAGAAAAAAGCGGTCATTCTGACCATCATCACCATGGACCGGATCCCAGTGACACCAGCGGGTCCCGACTGCTGATCACCCTGGCCCTGAATTTCCTCATTCCCACGGCCCAGGTCATAGGCGGCCTGATGGCCAACAGTGTGGCCCTGATTTCAGACGCGGTTCACAATTTCAGCGATTTTACGGCCGTGCTGATTTCATACATCGCCTATCGTATCGGTCACAAGGGTGCGACTGTGGCCAATACCTTTGGGTACCGGCGGGCTGAAATCATGGCGGCTTTGATCAACGTTATTCTTTTGGTCGGCGCTTCGGGGGTCATCCTTTACCATGCCATGCATCGTTTTCTACATCCCCAGGCGATCAATGGCCTTGTGGTGATCGTTCTGGCGGGCGTCGGAGTGATCGGCAACGGATTGTCAGCCGTACTGCTGCACCGGGACGCTGCCCACAGTTTGAACATGCGCGGGGCCTTCCTGCACATGGTAGGCGATCTTTTGACTTCCGTGGTAGTTCTCATCAACGGTGTATTGCTGATGTTTTATCCGTGGTACTGGCTCGATCCCCTGCTCTCTGTGCTCATCGTGGCCTTTATCCTGAAAACCGGCTGGAGCCTTCTAAGGGAATCTACTGCTGTGCTGATGAATGCCACCCCCGGTCATATCCATCTTGAAAAAGTCCGCGCCTTCCTGGCCGATCTGCCTGGCGTTATTGGGGTACACTACCTGCACGCCTGGCAGGTTTCTTCTGATAGCACCGCTTTTTCCTGCCATGTTGTGGTGCCCGACCAACCGGTCAGTCATACCGCCCAACTGAATAAGCGCATCCGGCATGAATTGCGGCACCGCTATAACATCGACCATCCAGTGCTGCAATTTGAAACCGCCGACTGCGGCCAGGGGACCCTGCTGTGCGAAATGGCTTGCAACGGCGATCCCGAGCATGCATCGGAAACCAAAAACAGCGGCACACCGGATGCAGCGCAAGGCACCTACCGGGTTCAGCCAATCGTGTTCCATGTGCTTCGTTTAGCCCTGGGAGGCGTATTCCTGTACGCCTGCTACGACAAGATCCTGCACCCTCTGGCGTTTGCCGAAGCGGTTTACAATTACCAGATTCTGCCGGATGCAGCAGTCAACCTGGTGGCCCTTATCCTGCCCTGGATAGAGTTGCTGGTGGGGTTGTGCCTGGTAAGCGGCCTCTGGCTGCCGGGCGCCACGTTGATGAGTACAGGCATGCTGACCGTATTTATATCCGCTCTTTTATTCAATCAGGTCCGAGGACTGGACATTCACTGCGGATGTTTTGCCACCGCTACCACCGCAAGTCCTGCCGGATTGTGGACCATTGTGCGTGACTTAAGTTTTCTGGCCGCATCAGTATATATCAGTCTATATGTTTTTTTCCTGCGACCGGCGGCTTCAAAACTGCCAGGAACACAACGCCAACCATAAAATCGGTCTAACCATAGGAGCTAATATGTCGCTGAACAAACGATGGTGCCTTAGCATTATGTGTGCTCTGCTTGTTCCTGCTTTAGCCTGGGCGGCTGACACTCCGTCCCGGGAGCCGCAGGCATTTCTTCCTGAAAATGTCTTTGAATTTCAAACGGTGGTGGAAGGCCGCCAGGTTGCCCATGGGTTTGTTATTCAAAATAAGGGCGATGCAGATCTTCTCATCCACGATATCAAATCCGGCTGAGGCTGTACGGCCGCGACCAGTACGCGGCAGATCCCTCCCGGGCAGGAGGGGCGCATCCAGGTTAACGTCAGCACCGGAGGCTACGGCGGTAGGAAAATTCGTGAAAGTGTACGCATTAAAACAAATGATCCGAACCGGCCCTGGATTGAAGTGGCCGTAACCGGCATGGTGGAAAAATTCGCAGAAATAAGCCCGGAAAGGGTACTTTTGAAAGGAAAGGTGGGGGAACCTATCCAGGTAGACGTGGTGATCATCCCCAGGAAGGAATATCCGTTTACCATTGAACATCTAAGAGCCAGAAAGGGAAATCTAAGATCCAAAAAGGGAAAATTTTTCCAATACGAATTGAAGGAGCGCTGCACTGACGGCAATA
>JAOZSO010000204.1:4779-6255 GCA_029939655.1 Desulfobacterales bacterium | reverse complement strand
CTGGAAGCGCAGAACGCCACATTCGAAGAGATTATCGAAACGGTGGCCGGCGGCAAGGGCAAGCTGGCATATGATTCCGGCGACGTGGAGATCAGCCCCATCACCTGCGGTCAGGTGGTGGGCGCCATCCATGAAATCAAAACTGCCAGGCAGGTTATCGAGGGAATTATCACTGAGGCTGAAGAACTTTTGTCTCGTTTAAACCAAATGAAAGAGGTGTTATAATGGGAAATGTGTATGAACGGCTGAGAGAACGACTGGACGACATGGCTGTGGGATTTCCAGCCACAGAGAGTGGCGTGGAAATGCGGATTCTGAAAAAAATATTCACCGAATCCGATGCTGAACTGTTTGCCAAACTCAGACCGATCCCGGAATCTCCCAAAGACATTGCCGAGCGGTTGGGTATGGAGACGGCCCCCCTGGCAGACCAGCTGGAGGAGATGGCAAAAAAAGGGCTCCTTTTCCGGGCCCGCAAGGGGGAGAAAGTCCGATATGCGGCCGTACCCTATGTAGTCGGCATCTATGAGTTTCAGCTCAACCATATGGATGCGGAATTTGCCAGGGATCATGAGGAGTACTTTGAGACCGCCTTCAGCAAAACCATTCAGGGGTTTCAGACCCCGGTGCTGCGGACAGTTCCCATCGACCGGAATCTGGTGGCCGAGTATCCGGTGGCGCCGTTTGAAGATGTTCTCGAGATTCTTGAAAACCAGGAAACTATTGCCGTTGCACCCTGTGTATGCCGAACCACCAAGGATCTGACCGGGGAACGATGCGATAAGCCCCTGGAGAATTGCTTTTCTTTCGGATCCCATGCGGCCTATTACGTCGAGAATGGCATGGGGCGATACATCAGCAAAGAAGAGGCCAAAGAGATCGTTGTGGCCAATGAAAAAGCCGGTCTGGTGATGCAGCCGTTTAATGCACAGAAAGCCGGTGGTATGTGCAGCTGCTGTGGATGTTGTTGTGGTGTCTTGCGATCCATCAAAGCCCAGCCCGTTCCTGCCGATGCCGTCAGGAGTAATTATTTTGCAGAGGTGGACGCGGATGAGTGCACAGGCTGTGAGACATGTATCGAGCGGTGCCAGATGGATGCCATCACCATGGTTGATGATATCGCCCAGATAGCCCTGGCTCGGTGCATCGGATGTGGTCTCTGTATTACCACATGTCCCACGGAAGCGCTTTCGTTGATCAAGAAAGCGGATGATCAGTTGTACGAACCCCCTCAATCAGGAGGAGAAACCTATATCAGAATTGCAACGGAGCGGGGAAAGCTCGAGAAATTGATGCAATAATCCGAAATTGACCTACAATAAAATTGCAGGTCAATTTCGGATCGGGAGTGGCGTTGCCACTCTTATCTGACTGAACATGTGCAATAGTTTATCATTCCACAACCAGGAAACACAACGACCTATATGGTCGATATATTAATACGGCGACTAAATTTCCAACCTGTCATGCCGGGCT
>JAOZSO010000204.1:0-4769 GCA_029939655.1 Desulfobacterales bacterium | reverse complement strand
TCCGGCATCCAGTATTTTTCTGGGTTCTTGCCCCCTTCCTGCGAAGGGGCAGGTATGCGGGAATGACAACCTTGGGGTATTTAACTGCCTGAGTAATAAATGCACCTGACATAAAATCGTTCTTGTGATTTTATATGTGAACCTGGGGAGGTGGGTATGCAAGAGAAATTATGGCACAAATCTTATGCGGCAGGCGTCAAAAAGACAATCGACTATGAAAAAGTAACCATTTCAGAGGCTCTGACACGATCCGCGAAAAAATTTCCCGAGAAAACAGCGCTCAACTACATGGGAAAACGGATTTCCTACCAGGAACTCGATGATCATGTAAACCGGTTTGCTAAAGCCCTCAAGGACCTGGGGATAAATCCGGGCGACAAGGTCGGCGTGTGTCTTCCTAATATTCCGCAGGTCATTATATCGGATCTGGCCATATTTCGCGTGGGCGCCGTCGTTGTACAGAACAACCCGCTATATACTGAAAGGGAACTTGCCTATCAGCTCAATGACTCGGATTCCAAGCTGGTGATTACCTTAACGCTTCTGGTTCCGAGAATGGAAACAATCAAACCAAAAACCCAATTACAAAAGATTATCGGATGTCATATCAATTCGTATCTACCCTTTCCGAAAAAGCAGCTGTTTCCGTTCGTGAAAAAGGATATGTACCGAAAGATTGTGTCTACAGAGGATGTGCTGGTCTTTTCAGATGTCATCTCCAAATATTCCCCCGAGCCGGTTGAGGATAAAAGCGACTGGGATTCGGTGGGTGCGATTTTATACACCGGGGGTACAACCGGCGTTAGCAAAGGCGTTATGCAGAGTCATTCCCACCTGAGTTCCAACGCACAGCAAGCCGTAGCGTGGTTTCCCAGCCTCCAGCCGGGTGAAGAACGGCTGGTGGGAAATTTTCCTGTTTTTCACACGGCCGGATTCGCAGCCATTCAGAATTTTACTATCTGGCAGGCCTGGGAAGATATCATGGTTCCACGACCGGAACCCCAGATCAATATCGATATCATTAAGAAATACAAGCCCACATTTTTACCGGGTGTCCCTACCATTTTTGTGGGACTCCTGGCCGAACCGGCCTTTCGTAATCTTGATCTTTCTTCTATTAAGGGCTTTTTTTCGGGAGCCGCGCCTCTGGCGGCTGACACCATCAAGGATCTCAACGATCTCACCGGCGCCATGATGTGTGAGGTATATGGTTCCACGGAAGCGGGCCCTTTTATCACGATTACACCCTGGGGAGGCCAGGTAAAACCAGGTACCGTGGGTATCCCGGTGCCCGATACCGATGTCAAGATCGTAGATATCGAAACAGGCGAAACCGAACTGCCCACAGGCGAGCATGGGGAAATTCTCATCAAAGGCCCACAGATCATGATGGGCTACTACAAAAAGCCCGAGGAGACAGCCGAGGCCTTGAAGAATGGATGGTTTTACACCGGGGATATCGGCTGTTTTGACGAGGACGGCTACCTGAAAATCACGGACAGGAAAAAGGATATGATCATCGCCGGCGGGTATAATATATATCCGCTTGAGGTGGATGGCGTCCTGTTCGATCATCCAAAGATTCTGGAAGCGTGTACCATCGGTGTGAAAGATGAATACCGGGGAGAGACTGTAAAAGCATTTGTCGTGGTAAAAGACGGGGAGGCCCTGACGCAGGAGGAGATAATCGAATTCTGCAGAAAGAACCTTGCGGCCTACAAAGTGCCTAAGATTGTCGAATTTATCGACGAACTTCCCAAGACAGCGGTGGGTAAGGTATTGCGTCGGAAACTGAAAGAAAGAGACGCATAAGCCATGAACCATAAAGCCATAGGCTGTCAAAAGACGAATATGCCATTATGCCAAATCACACCCACGGTATAATTGCCATTGTAGGGGTGCCCCTTGTGGGTACCCGAAAGACCGTCGGTAATTCGTCAAAACGGGCAGGCACAAGGCCTGCCCCTACAGGATTAGGGGATATTGTCGGCGCATTCAAATCGATTACAACGCAAGAATATATCCGTGGCGTCAAACTGGTTCTTATATTTTCATTAAATAGTTATCTCTTATTTGCTTGAGAAACATAAAGAAATCAATGAGATGGCGTTTTAGGATTCCGAAAATCAAACCGTCGTCCACTTTATCATAACCATGGACCAAAATATTGCGCGTTCCGGCCATGGGGACCATAAACGACAGGCTTTCACTCGTGAGATAACCGGCTTCTGATAGAACAATGAATATGCCCTTGTTATCCTTCGGTTCACTTAGTTTTTTGCTTGAAATGATTATTTTGCCAATATCCAGACATGTTTCAATTGCCACTTGAATATTTCTTTCTGCAATATCCTTTTTGTCTGTTGATGCCTGGTAGTTTTCAAATGAAGGCAGTGACTCTGACAGGGCGCTTAATCTTTCCAGGCGTTCTTCAACCGATTTAATTTTTCTTTCAATGGATTTTTTCAAGGTTTTATCCTATAAAGAAGCGATACATTCTGAGCGAATCTCTTCAAGAAATGGTTTAAAATCATAATACATGCCTCTCAGGGTGATTTCGTATGTAATTTTTTTTTCTTCATCTGTATTCACCAGACAGATACCCGACGTAATTACTTCATAGGCTATTTCCAGGGAGGCTGTATTTAAAATCGTTACATCAGTCTCAAGAGCTGTAGCCAATCCTACTCGCGTTGCTGCCAGATATGCTGGAGCAGATGTGCCGATCGGATCATTTTTGTATGCCGGTTCGTCAAATAGGATCGCGATATCGATATCTGAGGCATTTTGTATAGAGCCTCTCACCTGAGATCCAAAAATGTAAACAGTAATGATTTCAGAGGATGGCAAAATTGCCTCGAAGTATTTGCGAACTTTTTCATTGATTATTGCAGGAACTGCATAAGTTTTTATCATTTTTATAAAGCCATCCAAATCATGAAAAGATAACCATTTAATATTCTGTATAATATACAAATTAGACGACACGGTTGTCAAGAATTGAAAATCATGCTGAGAATATAATATGGGGAGTCTAATTGAGAAAAAGGAGTTTACCCTTGACGTTTTTAGGGAGGTCTCCCTTAAAAATCGGAAGAGCTGCTATTTAAGATGAGGCGTATCTCTTATTTTTCGGTCGTAACAACAATTGGTAGGCTGGTCCGAAGCAGCGCTTCCTTACCAGATAGACAACCATGAAAGAACCGATGGCCGTTGAACCCACCATCATGACCATGACCACGATCTGATAGCGAATTGCCAATAGAGGATCGGCTCCGGCAAGTATCTGGCCGGTCATCATTCCTGGGATGAACACGAGACCCACCGCCATCATGGAGTTGATGGAGGGGATCATACCCGCCCGTACGGCGGATTGAACCATATGGTGGCTGGCTTCCCTGTAGTCGGCTCCGAGACAGAGCATCATCTCTATTTCGTGGCGCTGTTTTTTGAGTTCCCCCATGAGTCGTTCCAATGAAACGGCAATGGCATTCATGGAGTTCCCGATTACCATCCCACTCAGCGGAATAAAGTACTGGGGCTGCCACCAGGGCTTTGCACCCACCAGTACGGCGGTTACCAGATAGGAAACCAGAAAATAGCTTAAAAGCATAGAGACGAAAATGGGAAAAAAGAAGGCGATCTGTTTTTCCTTGACCCGTCCACGGATGGTCCAGGCTGCAAAGAAGATCATGCATAGAAAAAGAACCAGTACCCACCAGACCCTGTCGAGGGCGAATATAATATTCAGCAGATACCCCAACGCAAACAGCTGAACAAAGGTACGGATCGTTCCGATGAACAGGTCTCGTTCCAGACGCAGAGAGTGAAGCATGGACATGATGCCGGCCGCAAGGATGAAAAGCAGACCGAACGCCAGTTGCCAGTTACTGATATAAATTACCTGGGGGGTCATGTGATCTCCTGTATCCCGAATATTTCGCTAACCTTGCTGTCTGCTACCATGAGGGAACGAAATTTCAGTGACCCGGGGAGAACCTCTTCGTGACTGACCATCAGGATGGCCAGGCTGGATGTTTTGCATAGCTTTTCTATATGATCGATTACGATTGCTGCACTTTGTTTGTCCAGAGAGCTCGTGGGTTCATCCAGGAGCAGCACCGCAGGAGACAGGAGCATTCCCCGGATAAAACAAAGGCGTTGCAGTTGCCCAACAGACAGGGTCTGAGCATGGTCGTTTAGGTGGATGTCGTTCAGTAGAAACGCTTTCAACCGTTCCATTAGCTGAGAATCGTCGGGTTTTTGAAGATCCTGGTTTGCCTTGAACGTAAAGGGCAACAACAGGTACTCCCGCACAGATCCGTCGATGGCAACGGGTGTTTGCGGAAGGTAGAGGATGGCGCGACGCAGGTGCGGCGGATAGGTGTCTGCCAGGGGAGCCCCGTTGTACAGAATACGTCCTTGAGTGGGTTCTTCGAGCCGGATGATGAGCCTCAGAAGAGTTGATTTTCCTGAACCGGAGGGCCCCTTTACATGATAAAAGGTGCCGGGTGTTATGCCCAGGGAAAGTTTTCGAAACAAAACCTTGTCTCCAGGGTAAGCGAAGGAGACATTTTCGAAATGAATGATATGATCCGCTTGATTACTCATTACACGATTCAATTCCGTCGTTTAATACCTGGTCCTTTGGCCAGGTCAGAGTTGTTTGGCTATGCCGATGACGGTAGTTCATTAAATCCGAAGTACGAAATTCGAAATCCTAAACAATACCTAATGACCCAAATTCGAATGATCAAAACAAGACCTTG
>JAOZSO010000203.1:0-6268 GCA_029939655.1 Desulfobacterales bacterium | reverse complement strand
TTGGCCGATATTTATATGTGGTTTTAGGTGTTAAGTTTTAGGTTTTAAGTTCTGACTACAAGTTATCAGTCATTAGCAGGCGATAGTAACCTATTTAAACGACTATCTATAGGCCCTGGACTACCTAAAACCTAAAACCTAAAACTTAAAACTATTGTTTATAAATTACTACTATAAATAATTCGCTGGCATTGCGGGCAGTACATGAGCGATTCAAATCGCTGTAGTTCATTATACATCTGGGGCGGTATGTTCATATGACATCCTGCACACACAGCATCTTCAACTTTAGCGACGGCCAGGTTGCCGATCCGGCTACGCACCGACCTGAATGCTTTCAGAATGTCCGGATTTATCGTATCCAAGACCGTCTGAAAATCCACCTGAAGTTCAGCAAGCCTCGTGCGATCTTTCTCGGCAGCCATTGTTATGCCGGCCTTTTCTCCAGCCACTCGATTTTTAGCGAACTCAAACTCTTGATTTTTTTCACTTAGCTGCGCCTCGGCCGTATCGCTCTGCTCAAGGATTTCCAGCATCTGGTCTTCTATCTTGGAATTGGCTGTTTTGAGATCTTCGACCTCTTTCAACAAGGCCTGATATTCCTTGTTGGTTTTAACGGATGTCAGTTTTTCTTTGCTTTTGGCAATTTTAGGAAGATTCATATTGGCATCCGATTCCAATGATCGAAATGTTTTCTGGTATTTTTCGCCTATAGCCACTTTTTCCTTTATCGATGATTCAAATTCGTCTAACTCCGAATCAAGGGCGGCTATTTCTCCGTCCACTTTTCCGAGTCTTGATTCGATCTTCTGGATATCTGAATCAATGGTCTGAAGCCTAACCAGTATCGATATTTGTTCCCGCATAGCCATGCTCTCTCCTATTAAATAATCACAAAAGGGTCTTTTTCAAACATGTAAGGCTCCACTGCCAAAATCAACCCTTTGCTATGAAAGTGACGATTCAGTCGTTCAGCAAACGATTCAACTATCAGGTGCTCTGATGCAAAATGGCCGATATCGATAAGCGCTTTTCGGGCAAACTCAAAATTCCGTGCATCATGGTATTTCAGGTCACCGCTGATGAACACATCGGCCCCCGCATCGAAGAAAGAACGAACCATACTGGAACCGCTCCCTGAACAAACAGCTACTGTCTTAACGATCATGTCCAGGTTCCCGGATACCTTAACGTGAGCAATGTCCAGCACCTGCTTGAGGTTGTTGACCAACACGGCAAGGGGGGTTGGCCGTACCAGATTTCCTATCCTTCCAAAACCGGGGTTCCCCGAAACCACATCGCTGGACAAGGATGTGGTATTGCACAAACCGACCCTGGATGCCAGAACGTCATTAACACCATCCTTGATCCTGTCAAGATTGGTATGGGCGGAATAAATTGCCACATGATGGTCCAGTGCCTGCTGGATCACAAAACCCTCCAGCGTGCTGACATCTATGGCGGTGAGCGGCTTAAATATCAGGGGATGGTGGGTGATAACAAGATCGACATCTCTCTGGCAGGCTGCCGATATTACCTCGGGTAGGGGATCGAGAGCCACCCAGATCCTTTCAACCTGCCAGTCAGGATCTCCAAGCTGCATGCCGCTGTTGTCCCAATCCTCGACAAATTCACTGGGAACTATCTCTTGGACAGCATCGATCACATTACCCAGTTTACAGCCCATTCTATCTCCTATACGATAAGCATTTCCGGGATATTCCACCGAACCCGGATAAAAAAAAGGCGCGGTTCGGTTGAACTGCCACGCCTTTACATCCACTTTTCCATTGCATAGAAAAGTCAAGCATCCAATCACCCGACCCTGATAGGTCTTTTAAAATTCATTGCTCCCACTTCCTGTTTTTTTTGGTGGGCCCACCTGGGATCGAACCAGGGACCTACCGGTTATGAGCCGGTGGCTCTGCCAGCTGAGCTATGGGCCCTAAGGGCTCGCGTAAAAATAACTTCACATTTTTGAATCGATGGACTAAGCACCCAAGAGTAAAATCGTTAGTACCGGTCATGATGGTTTTTGTCAAGGATTAGGTTTCAATGAAACTCTTTAATTTTCGACTTCTTGTGGGATGTCTCAGTTTCCGGAGCGCCTTGGCTTCGATCTGCCGGATCCTTTCCCGCGTGACGGTAAAATCCTGACCGACCTCTTCGAGGGTATGATCCGCTTTTTCACCGATACCGAAACGCATTCGTAACACTTTTTCCTCCCTGGGTGTCAGTGTCGCAAGCACCTTGCGGGTCTGTTCCGCCAAGTTCAAATTAACGGCCGCATCCGAGGGCAGAACAAATTTCTTGTCCTCGATAAAATCGCCCAAGTGACTGTCTTCTTCTTCTCCGATGGGTGTTTCAAGAGAGATGGGTTCTCTCGCAATCTTGAGCACCTTACGCACTTTGTCCAGCGGAATTTCCATTTTTTCGGCAATCTCTTCGGGTTTGGGCTCTCTGCCGAGTTCCTGTACAAGGTATCGTGAGGTCCGTATAAGCTTGTTGATGGTCTCGATCATATGAACCGGAATACGAATCGTCCTGGCCTGATCAGCAATAGCCCGTGTGATCGCCTGTCGAATCCACCAGGTGGCATAGGTCGAAAATTTGTATCCCCTTCGATATTCAAACTTGTCGACCGCCTTCATGAGTCCAATGTTACCTTCCTGTATCAGATCGAGAAACTGTAACCCTCTGTTGGTATATTTCTTTGCAATGCTGACCACCAGACGTAAATTGGCTTTTATAAGCTCACTTTTGGCCAGTTTCGCCCAAAAACGCCCTTCATTGACATTGGCGATAATCCGCTTCAGGGACCTGCTGTTGGCCTTTGTCGCTTCTTCTTTTTCATTGATTTCATCACGTATCTTGGTCAGGCTCTTATAAAGAGTGCCCAGTTCATCCCGCGTGAGGGAGCAATGCTTTTTAGCCCACCTGGTAAATGTCGTCTTGTTTTTCAGGCTGGATCGAAGGTCCTTGATGGGTACGCCAACGGCATCGGAACAAACAGTCGTCAGTCGGTGCATCGCATCGAACCAGTCGTTGAGCCTTCTGATATCTTCCTCCATCTGGTCGATAACCGAACCTTCTAGACGCCATCCTTTAAGAGATTCAAAAAGCTTGATGTTTCTGCGGGAAATACACCGCCGGATCCTGCGCTGTTCATCCGCCGGCAGGTTGTCTGACGTGATCTGTTCCCTGAAGACTTTGTTTTCATCATTGATCGCTATGATTTCCTTGATGGTGACGACAAAATTCGCTATTTGAACCACTTCCTCGACAAAGGTGTCGCCTTCGTCGATATCACGCAACACGTGCTTGGGACGCAGTTCTCCTTCTTTGATGTGCTCACCCAGTTTCAGGATATAGTCGACCCCCATGGTGGTTTCAAGAAGCGACTTCAACACATCCTGTTCACCAGCCTCAATTTTTTTGGCGATCACAACCTCCCCTTCACGGCTCAACAGGGTAACCAGTCCCATCTCGCGGAGGTACATTTTTACGGGATCCGTCACCGTGCCGAAATCGGGTAACGCTTTCTGAGCAGTCTTGGCGGTCTTCTTTTCAGTCGCCTTAAGCTTGACGATCTGTTTGGGTATGTTTTTCTTATCGGTAATAGTGATATCCATTTCACTCAACATGATCAACGTGTTGTCAATCTGCTCGGCTGATACTTTCCCGTCAGGTATCAATTCATTGATCTCTTCGTAAGTCAGATAACCCTGCTTTTTTCCCTTGGTGATAAGTGTTTTCAACTTCCTCTGGTTCTTAATCGCCAGGTTTTTCTTTGATTTGGTTTGGGAGATCTTCTGTTGCGCTTTTTTCACCTTAGATGTTGCCTTCTGGGTTGGAGCCTTTTGATCTTTCTTTGCCACGGATTTCGTACCGGGTGTTTTCTTTTTGGTTTTGGGCTTGGCCGTTTCCGTCTTTTTGGTTTTAGGCGTAACCGTTCCCGCCTTTTTGGTTTTGGGTTTGACCGTTTCTTTGGCTTTTTTACGGGTTGCTTTGGAAGTTGTGATCTTTTTCACGGCACGTTTTCTTTTTTTCAACGAAAGCGCTGACTTCTTCCTGGGTTTTTCCGGCACAGCTTTTTTGGCTATTGCTTTTTTTGTTTTGACGGTACCCGCTTTCGTTTTTTTGACCGGTTCTTTGGCTATACGTTTTTTTGCCGGTTCTTTTTTGGATGTGGCTTTTGGGGTTGTCTTTTTAAGGGTATTTTCTTTGGGTTCTGCTTTTTTCACCATGGAATACAGCCTCCTGCCATCTATCTGTTACCAAAATTGATGCCATGTTGGTATCAGGCATTTTTATTCGGATAGTTCCTGCTTCTGCCGCTCATCTGAAACAGCGATGTTTTGCTTTTCCTGAAGCAATTTAAATAAAAGATCCTGGTTGTTATCTTTTTCCGCTGCCTTAATCTGCTCCGTCAGGGAAATGCTGTACCGTAGAGGGCTGTTTTGGGTAAACTTGGTGATAACTTTGCGACAGTCCTTCCGATTCCACATTTCTTCCTTTATAGATAACGAAGCTAATATATTTCTTTTTTCGTCATCGTCAACAATGGAAATCAAATTAGATACGCTACGATCCTTTTCATTTTTCATGGATAGTATCAATTCCCCGAGTGTTTTTAAGGTTTCGGTTACAAAGTGATCTAAAACCCTGTCTTGAATGATATCGGATAAAATTTCCGGATATTGAAGCATCATAGCCAGGATCTGCTGTTCCAGTCGAGTACCCGTTGCCTGTTTCCCGGCCGTTTCCTTCAAAGGTCTTTTCAAATGGTTTTTTTGCTGAAAATGGCCTGTGGGACGGTTACGATGGGCTTTATCCGCTTTTTGGATTTCTGCAGCAGCCTCATCGACCTTTTCTTGGATATCGTATTCCTTTACGCCAAGGCGCTCCCACACCTCTTTGATATAACCATTTCTTGTTACGGTATCTTGGATGGATGCCAGGGGTATTTTCAGTTCTTCGATAATTCGCATTTTCCCATCCACCGAAAGCCCGTATTTTTTCTGAGCCGATTCCATGATGAATGTTATAACACTGCGTGATTTTGCAGCAATCGCCTTAAAAGCCTCTAACCCGTATTTCCTCATAAAAGAATCCGGATCATGCCCCTTTGGCAGCAACATCACCCGGGCCTGCATGCCTTTTTCGATAAATATTCCCACACTCCTCAAAGAGGCCTGGATACCGGCATCATCTGCATCGAATACAAGGATCACCTTTTCTGCAAATCCCTTGATCATATGGATGTGCTCGGTTGTCAGGGCCGTTCCCAGGGTTGCACCCGCGTTTTCCACGCCATATTGATGCAGGGCCAGCAGATCGAAGTAACCCTCTACGATATAGACGGTCCTGGTCTCCCGGCACTTGTTGCGCGCAAGATACAGCCCATAAAGCAACTTGCCTTTACTATACACAGGTGTCTCAGGAGAATTCAGATATTTCGGCAGCGATGCATCCAGAACCCGCCCACCGAATCCGACTACCTGTTTATTGAGGTTATATATTGGAAAAACAATCCGTTCCCTAAAGCGATCGTAATATCCCGTACCCGACTTTCGGGGGATCACAAGCCCTGCTTTCTCGATCAGTTCTATGGGAACACGCTTGTTCTGCAAATAATTCAGGAGTCCGTCCCAGGTGTTGCGCGCATAACCCAATTTAAACCTTTCGATAATAGACGGCTCCATCGCTCTTTTTTGGAGATATGCCGTGGCCTGTTTACCATAGGATTCATGCAACAAGTTCCAGTGGTAGTAGTCCATGGCCATACGATTGATCGCGAGCAGCTTTTCTCTTTCACTGATCTGTTCACGCATGGCTTGGGACATTTTTCGTTCCGGGAGATCGATGCCGTAGCGTCTCGCAATAAGTCTTACTGCTTCGGGAAAGGATACGCCGTCATGCCGGATGAGAAAGTTAAAGACATTACCGCCGGTATTACATCCAAAACAATGGAAAATCTGCTTGGCTGGGCTGACAGTGAAAGAAGCGTCTTTTTCGGCATGAAACGGGCAGAGGCCACTGTAATTTTTACCTGTTTTTTTCAGCAGGACATAATCTGATACAACTTCAACGATATCTGCGGCGTTCTTGATTTCTTCAATTTTTTCTTCTGGAATAAAATTGGACAAAAAGAGCGCCCCCCATGGCAAAAAAGCCGTTACAACTGGCGATATTGGCAGGATCTTAACTGGTGATTTGATTTCACCTCATGCTATTTTCAGCAGAAAAATGACTTCAAATTTTAAAC
>JAOZSO010000015.1:18744-21534 GCA_029939655.1 Desulfobacterales bacterium | reverse complement strand
TTGACGCACACGATTCTTCAACAAACGGGCTGGTAAATACATTCAAGGAGATGAGGTAATGGGTTCGTTGTGTTCTTTGAGTTTATTGAGTTTGCAGTTTTTGCGGTACGCTTGTCACAAGATACAACTCAAGAAACTCAATGAACATAGAACATTGGCCTACGTTTGAAATATTTTTTCGAGCAACACCTTGGTGATCATATATGTCGGCTTGACGCCTTCTTCTCCCATGGCGCCGGCAGCCAGTGTGTGGCCCGTCATCAATGGGTTATCAGAGCCATAATATGCATAACGCAGGGTGATATCTTTGGAAATGTTGCCCTTGATGATGGCAGCGCTGATGGCCCGCTGGTAGTGGCCACCTTCCATTTCCAATCCGACCGTTTTCCAGTCTTCCAGAAATTTGTGTAATACGTCCCGGTTCTGGAGGGAAGTTCCCAACACCGTCACCATGGGACCTGTGTATACATCCACAGTGGTGTCAAACTCACGTTCATGCAAATCGTTTTCAAAAATGTAATTGTCCGAAGTACCTTCGAATACATGGGCTGTGGCCAGCATGATGTCTCCTTTTTTACCCGTGAGAATGCCGGCTTTTCCCATGATGGAGATGGATTGGATATTCAGGTAGACGGTTGTGTCGTCATCTTTGACCGGTGTCAGCAGGTTTTCCATGAGTTCAAAAGCCTGCGTTCCAAATGCGTAATCCATAACGAGAATGACCGGTTTTTCCTGGTCGGATTCGGGCAAAGCAATGGAGATCTTCGGATGGAAGGGGAGTGACGCGAACCGTGCAGAGTCAATGATCTGGCAATCGATATGGGTCCCGGAACGATCACACACCGTGGCAAGCCCATGGGTTTCGCCATAGGCTTCGATTTCTTCACTGATGGTTCGAATCTGAGGGATGAACCGGTACAGGTCGTCTTCAATGGACATGGTTTTGTTTTTGTTGATGGCGGCAAAACCGTATAGCAGATTGGCCACGCTGTGCAGGTTGGCGCTGATAATGTGGATAGGTCGCTTCAGGAGCGCCATGGAAAGCAACTTTGCCTTGAGGTCTTCAGCCCACACTCTTCCGTACCGCTGATGGCCGATGATATTCATGAGGGATGGCTGCAGGTAAATCACCAAGGCGTTCTCCCTGGAGATGGTTTCATCATCTATGAGCTTTCCAAGGTGAAAAATCAATGAGAACAGCCCGTTGTTACTGCCGGTGCGCTGTTTGTTTTCTTCAAGATAGGTAAAGGTGTCTTTGGTTTCCTGATAAGATCTACCCAGGATGATGCTGAGATTCCAGAGTGCTTGATCCAGTTGCGTGTCGTTGAGTTCGTCAAGGTGTTCAACCGTTTGTTTGAGTTCGTTCCACTCGATGGAGATATTGTCCGAGTCGTCTTTCATGCGGGTATGAATTTTTTTGGCTTCGGAAAAAAGAAATGTCATATGTGTCAAAATGTCGTATATTTCGCTTAATCCACGTGAAATGACCATACAGATTTCATGGGTGCCGACCCGGTAGGCGGTTCTGCGTCGTTTCAGGGGTTCGATTCTCTCGAACTTACTGTTTTTCGGTGGATTTTCCTCGGTCAGGATAATTTTCGTGCACGCTTCGATACCGCACGGCAATCGATCGATGACATATTCCAGTCCCTTTAACTCCACCACCCGGGGATCGTTCATGGAGCCGTAAATTTCAGGGCTCAGATTTTTGAGACAACTTTCGAGATCCTTGCCAAATTTGCCCGATGGCCGATAGAATCCTCTCAGGGCCAGAGCATCCGTTATGGTTTTGAATTCCCGGATGGCATGCCGGGCTTTTTGAGACTCGGTGAGTTCGTACATACTGATACCTATAGTTTTTTAGTTTGTTGAGTTTATTGGGTTCGTTGGGTTGCTTCCGGCTGCTGGCATCTCGCTCTTAACCCGTATCAACATTCGACGCTTAGTTAATGCTTTCAGTAAAACAACTCAATAAACCCAATGAACCCAATAAACAGATAGTTTCTCGAACCCTGGTCTTTAGTCTTTAAACACCAACTTCCCACCGATCAATCCGGCGATGGCTGCCGCCGCCAGCATGATCAGGCCGACGAAAAGAAAGGCATTTCGCGCCATGGACGCTGTCTGCAGGATGTTGGGGTCAACAACCCACCAGAGAACCAGGAGCACAGACGTGACGGTTACAATGCATGCACAGATGATTTTTGTGATGAAACGGGACGAGCGCAGACCCTTGTAACGCTTTTGCCATTCGATATAGCCTGAGAACAAAACAAAAGGGAGTGTCAGGACCACGAAGACCATATTGATATGGGCTGCCGTTGCCAGGGAGGTGGCACCTGTCAGGGTGCTGAGGATCATCAAGGCAAAGGATACGGGCAAAACGCCATTGGGGATGTGGACGGAGACGGGATGGGCATGGTGTTTCAGCATCATTTGGATCTTGAATCGGTAGAGTCGGCCAAAAACGGTTTTTGGTTCGGGACCCGGATCCATGCCTTTTGACATCCCGGATGCCTGGGTTGGTTTTTCGTCCGGTTTCTTTGAATCCTGCTGTTCGGCGGGCGTTTCTTCGATGATTTCTTCGAACAGACTTTTGTCCGCACCGCAAACCGGACATTTCTCCGGGGGTTCATCTCCACTGTGAATATATCCACAGACCGTACAACGCCATTTTTTCATCTGTACCGTCTCCTGTCTGTTATTCGTATTAGCGACAACATTGCGTATCATAAAATTGAAACGTGATTTCAATCATCCATTTGCCCTGGGCTTCGATGGCCATCTCCT
>JAOZSO010000015.1:0-18644 GCA_029939655.1 Desulfobacterales bacterium | reverse complement strand
AATTGAAACGTGATTTCAATCATCCATTTGCCCTGGGCTTCGATGGCCATCTCCTGCTGATGACACAGGCGTTGATACCGCCGACCCCCATATTGATTTTGCCGGCAATATCCCCTTCCATGACCTCTGACTTGTCATCCAAAAGGCATCGGTGATACGGACGAACCCGGTCGTGCAGTTCATCTTCCTTCAGGTCGATGGGCATGAGTTTGCCTTTTGAAAAGCCCATGTGCTGCGCTGTCAATTCCCAGCCGCCACACACAGACATGCCGTGTCCGAAGGATCCCTTCCTGGCCGTGAATCGTGTGGTTCCGGGAAAGACCTCCAATGTGTTCTGCAGTTCCGCCCAGTCCCCCGGGGTGGCAGTCGCATGCATATCCCAGGTGGCCACGTCTTCGGGCAACACACCGGCGGCGTCGAGCGCCTCGTGAATGGCGGTCCTGGGCCCTTTTTGAGATGGGGTGATGATGTGGTCTGCGTCGGATGTGAGGGAAACACTCAGGATTTCAAGACCCAGGGGATGAAACCCTTTTTTCATGAAATAATCAGCATCCCCGATGATCCATATACAGGCACCTCCGGAGATATGGGTGCCCCGTAAGCCTGAAAAGGGTTTTGACACCTGGCCGTCATGCGAAAGAACCCGTGCGCCATAGAAGGTGCCCACGGAGAGGGGGTGGGGTTGGGGGTCTGTGGCCCCGATGACAACGGCTTTGGCTTGATCGAGCTGGATAGCGTTTAGGCCCAGTTTCAGGGCGGTACCAAACCCGGAGCAGGCCGCTACCGGTGCAAATGTGGCCCCGGTTATTTTTCCGATCATGGAGATCTGGGCTGCGGGAATATTGGGGATGTTCCAGAGCAGCATGGGGTCCACGGCACTCCATGGTTCAATTGGGCAGCCATAGGTTTCATTCAGCTTGCGGCGGGAGTTGGATTTTCGCCGCATGACATGCATCTTTTCTTTGTTGATGTCGCCCGTGATGCTTTCTGCTTCGATTTCCTTCAACGCCGCAAGATACTGATTCAATCCCGGTGAACGATTCACCCAGAAAGCATACCAGTCTTCGGTGATATCGTCAAAGTCGACATTTTCAGGATCGGTGGAACCGGGGTCCTGAGGCGCTCCCGCTGTTTCCAGAATGTGGTGTTTTTCTGCGGCAGAGGCCTGGATGTATGCTGCCAGTTCAGGATGGTGAATCTTCCGGCACCAGAAACGGTTCCAGCGTTTTTGGGCCTTATGGTAAATCAGAACCTTTTCATATTGCAGGGGGAAATCACCGAGTCCGGTGCCAACGTATATGTGTGCTTTTGTTTCCAGTTCCTGTAACACGGATTCCAGGCCGGTATTCTGGCCCAGAGCCTGGATAAATGCACCCATGGCGTACTTGGCCATGTTGCCCATCTTTTCGTTTAGCTGGGAAAATCGTCGTGTGCCGAATCGTTTGTCAAGCCAGGGTTTGTAAACGGAAAAGTCGAATTCCGGACGACCTACCAGGAAGTTGGAGGGTCCAAACCCCGCATGGGGGGTCAGCCAACTGGTGGCATGGTCGAGATTGTGTTCAAACGACTCGATATTGGGTGATTTAGGGGCAACCACGCCCCATCCAAAAATACCGACACGCTTCATGGAATGGTTGTTTCCTTTCAAATATGATCGGTGCACGTGTTTAGTATTGGCACGCCTGTTATTATGTGCAGACACCATAAGTATCAAGATCCGGCGTTAAAAACAAGACAGTAACGTTCTATGGGATTTTGAGAGCGCATGTAATTTGTTTTTATCACTAGCAACCAGGGCTTCCTTCTTAGCTCTGGACCATTTCGACGCGGTTTTTGCTCCGGCCGGAGGCCTTGAGCAAGAAAAGGGCATCATCGGATTCTTGATGATGCCCTTTTCGCGTCGAAATGGCTGGGGGACCAGGGTTCGAACCTGGGTTAACGGGGCCAGAACCCGTCGTCCTGCCACTAGACGATCCCCCAATAAATTTGTTTCACAAATTTATGTGACGCGGCTTTCGCCGCTATTTTTATTGTCTTCAGGTGATATGAATTTTTGTTCTACTGTCAACAGCAGTGAAACTCACATCGAATTCTCGTGGTCTGATACAAAATAATCGGGTGGTAAGTCAAGCATAAATTTTTAACTCAGCAAACCCAATAAACTCAATAAACTCAATGAACTCAACAAAACGCAACAAACCCACGCCTATTCTTTAATCGTTTTCTGATCTATAAATTCAATGGCCTGTTTCAGACGACGGATTACCTTTTCCTTGCCGATGATTTCGGTGATTTCAAATATACCGGGGCTGGCTGTCTTGCCGGTCAAGGCCACCCGCACCGGCTGGGCGATTTTACCGAGCTTCAGACCGGTCTTGTCCATAACGGACTTAAAGGCATTTTCCAGATTCTCTTCGGTAAAGACGTCGATGACGCCCAGTGCATCCATGAGGAAGTGCAGGGGTTGTCGGGTGTCAGGTTTTAAAAACTTCCTGGCGGCTTTTTCCTCATATGCGATGGTTTCGGTAAAATAGAAGGTTGCCGCCGTGGCCATTTCCTCCATCGTCTTGCTTCTCTGAACCAGGGTCTTGACGACCTTGACAAGAAATTCGCCGGATTCGACATGGATGCCGATCTTTTTTAGAAAGGGCACCAAAAGCTCGGCTAGTGTTTCAGGGGCTGTGGCCTGGATGTGATCGGCATTGAGTGCGGTAAGTTTTTCCAGGTCGAATATGCCGGCAGCACGCCCGACGTTTTTAAGGCTGAATTTTTCAATGAGTTCATCCCTGGTAAAGAATTCCTGGTCACCATGGGACCAGCCCAGCCGTACCAGGTAGTTCACCACCGCTTCCGGCAGGAACCCCATGTCACGATAGGCCGTGACGGATGTGGCACCATGCCGCTTGCTTAGGCGGGAGCGATCTTTTCCCAGAACCATGGGAACATGACCAAAGACCGGGAGCGGCGCACCCAGGGCCTGGTAGATCAGCATCTGTTTGGGCGTGTTCATTACGTGATCATCGCCCCGTATGATGGTGTTGATATGCATGGTGATATCGTCGATAACCACGACGAAGTTGTAGGTCGGGGAGCCGTCGCTCCGTGCAATGATGAAATCGTCTATTTCGTCATTTTGGAAGGCGATATTTCCTTTAATGACATCTTCCAGGAGGGTTGTTCCGGTCAGGGGCGCCTTGAAACGCACAACAGCATTGTCTGTCTTTGGTAACCCTTTATCCCTGCAGGTACCATCATATTTGGGTTTTTCGCCGGTAGCCTTGGCCTTTGCCCGCATGGATTCCACTTGTTCCGGGCTGCAGGTGCAGTAATAGGCACCGTCGGTTTCGATGAGCTTGTCGATGTGTTCTTGATAGATGGGGTAGCGCTGGGATTGAAAGAAGGGACCTTCATCCCAGTCGATTCCCAGCCATTCCAGAGCTTCGAATATAGCATCCACAGAAGCCTGGGTCGAACGGGCCGCATCGGTGTCTTCGATCCGGAGAACAAATTTGCCTTTCATATGCCGGGCGTAAAGCCAGTTGAACAGAGCCGTCCGGGCGCCGCCTACATGCAGGTAGCCGGTTGGACTTGGCGGAAACCGGGTGATGATCTTATCCATGTTGTCACCTTTTTACTAGAAATTATCTCAAAGTAATTAGTCAATTTATTTTTCTTGGTGCCTGTCGTGATCTTTGCAGCCGATCGATGCATTGTCTTTTGAATTTTTTTTTGTATGCAATAAATTTATTTTTTAGTTGTGAAAAAAAGAATGTATTATACATATAAACAATTAGTTACATAAATTAAACATGGTTATTTACTTTATGGATGAACTCAGTAACATATAAAGAGATACAGCACAAGAGGGCAAAATAAAAAATCAGGGAAAAATACTTGACAATTGGAATGAATTAAATTACTAGAAAGCCCACAATCTTTTTAAGCATGTAAACAAATTAATATTCATTAAATACAAAGAGTTAGGAGATTACTTATGCCTGTTCCAAAAAGGAAAACCTCAAAGTCAAAACGAGACAAGCGACGGACACATCAAAAACTGACCGCGCCCAATCTGGGAACATGCCCCCAGTGTGGCGAGGCTGTCCAACCCCACCACGCATGCCCCAGTTGTGGAACCTACAAAGGTCGGACCATTATCGATACAGAAGAATAGTTCTGTCCCGGACGGACACAACCCTTGTCGCAAATCGAAAATTATTTTACAGGTAACTGAATGTCAACACGTCCCATTGAAGCAGAAACAGTGCTTTGCGGAATCGACCCGGAGATGAGGCAGATGGTCATCGAGACCGTCAGGCAACTGCGGAAAAAATTGTTGTCAAAGGAATTGATTCTATCCTTTGATAAGGATGGGGTATTTCCGGAAGAGACAATCCGCAAAATGTTGGGACCCGATATCGGGCTGCAGCTCATTTTTATTCCCGAAGCATACGGCGGGATGGGGGGCGGCGCCAGAGACTGTTTTGAAGTCACCCGAGAAATGGCCAAAATATGTCTGGGCGTGGGGACCGCTTTTTTCGCGATTCAACTGGGTGCAGATCCGATCATTGTCGGTGGCACCGAAGCGCAGAAAAAGAAATGGCTCGGCACCATCGCTGAAGGGGCTGTTCTGGTGGCTTACGCGGTGACCGAGGCCGGAGCCGGAAGCAACCTGGCTGCACTCAAGACCAAGGCCGAACCCGTGTCCGACGAGGCCGGCCATATTACCGGCTACAGGATCAATGGTACCAAACAGTTTATTTCCACCGGAGGATCTGCGGATTTTATCACCCTTTTAGCAAAAACACCCGAGGGGCCTTCCTTTTTTATTGTGGAAAAAGGAACCCAGGGGTTTGATCAGGGAAAGGGTGAAGAAAAACATGGTATTCGCGCCTCGAATACGTCCCCCCTATCTTTTAAAGATGTTTACGTCCCGCTTGAAAACCTGGTGGGCGGCATTCCCGGCAAAGGGTTGAAGCAGGCCAACAAGGTTTTCGGCTACACACGGCTCATGGTGGCTGCCATGGCGCTGGGCGCTGCCGAGGCGGCCATGGACATCGCGATTCAGTATGCAAAAGAACGGGTCCAGTTTGGTTCCCCCCTGTCTGAAAAGCAGGGCTATACCCACAAACTGGTGGTGCCTCACGTGGTAAGGCTCGAAGCGGCCGGCGCTTATATCGAGGAGATGGCCCTTGAAGTGGACCGCGATGGCGAGAAAGACATCCAGGTGGAGGGATCCATTGCCAAGCTGTTCACCACCGAATCGGCAAACAATGCCGCAGACGACGCTATGCAGGCACTTGGCGGTTATGGGTATATTTCTGAATTCGAAGTCGAAAAAATCAAGCGCGATGTCAAGATTACGTGTATTTACGAGGGCACCAGCGAGATTCAACAAAATATCATCAGTATGTACCGGTGGAAGATATCGCGTAAAACAAAGGGTGAATTCTATAACCGTCTCAGCTCAGAAATGGCATCCCTTGAGGTTTCTTTCAAGAACGGCGGCGGTGCCCTTCTGGGGCTCTGCGCCAGGCTATTGAACGAAACCATCAATCGGGTTCACGACAACCGGTTAGTCCGCCAGCAATATGTCATGTTCGCACTGGCAGACCTGATGACCCATCTGGAAGTGGGCGCAAGCCTGGCAAGAAAGGCGGCAGGTCTGACAAAAGACAGGCATCCTGATGCGGAAAAGTTCCGGGCCATGTCCAGAATCTTTGCCAACGAAACGGCACAGTTGACAGCAAAAAATATTCCTTTGATAATGATGGGAACAGGGGTTTTCAGCCCGGAAGAGATGGCGACGTATTTACAGGATCTGGATTATGCAGCGCTGATGCTCGGTTATGACAGGGTCGTTGCGGAAATGGATATTGTTGCGGATGTTCTGTTCGAGAGGGCTTCATGACACAGGGTGAAAAACGTATCGTAGTCGTTACAGGTGGCTCCCGGGGCCTCGGGAGGGTTATTTGTCAGACCTTTGCAGATCCCGACACCCATATCTATTTTAATTACCACGCATCGAAAACGGGTGCTCAAGAGACCGGGGAACTGATTGCTGCTGCCGGCGGGAGCTGGGACTCAGAGCGTGTAGATATCGTCTCCCTGGATGCGGTCAGTACCTGGTTCAAGCGGATTGCCGCTATATCCCAAAAGATCGACGTTCTCGTAAACAATGCGGGGATAACGCGTGATGGCCTGATTGCCATGATGAAGGAATCGGATTGGGACGATGTTCTGGAAACCAACTTAAAAGGTACCTTCAACTGTATCAAGCCCGCGATCCGTCTTATGATGAGAAAGCGCTACGGCAGGATTATCAATGTCACGTCTGTTGTGGGAGCCATGGGGAACCCGGGTCAGGCCAACTATGCCGCATCAAAGGCGGGCATCATCGGGCTTACCAAATCGGTTGCCAAAGAAATAGCCACCAGAGGGATCACGGTGAATGCCGTGGCCCCGGGCTATCTGGAAACCGATATGACTGCATCGCTTCAGGAAAAAGCTAAAGAAGCCATGCTGGCGTTCATTCCCATGGGAAGAGCTGGAACGCTGTCGGAGGTTGCGGCAGCCATCAAGTTTCTTGCATCTGACGAGGCGGCTTACATTACGGGCCAGGTACTGCATGTAAGTGGGGGGATGTATACGTAGAGAAGGGTCCGAGGATCCAAGGGTTCGAGGGTTCAAGGGAAAAAAGAGCAGGGTAGGAGGGTCTGAGGTTTGGAGGGTTTGAGGGCGTGATCCGCTTATTGCTTAAGGTTAAGAGAAAATTAATCATTCAAAATTATTACATGTGGTCCGGTTTATGCCGGACAGATTAAAAGGAGACTCATTCAATGTCCATCGAAGATAAAGTTAAAAAGATCATTGCGGAAAAGTTGAGTGTCGATTTGGTAGAGGTCATACCCGAAGCATCGTTTGTCGATGACCTGGGGGCGGACTCACTGGACCTGGTGGAACTGATCATGACCATGGAAGAAGAATTCGACATCGACATCTCCGATGAAGATGCGGAAAAGCTTGAATCGGTCAAGGATGCCATCGACTTTATTAATGCCCGCTAATTTAAATTCGAAGCACGAAATTCGAATTTAGATATTTTAAATAACAAGGAGTTTACTTGAGTAGACGAGTCGTCATTACGGGAATGGGCCTTGTTACGCCTGTCGGCATCGGTGTCGAGGCATCCTGGGAAGGGGTGCGCGCCGGAAGATCCGGCATTGGTACGATCACACGATTCGATGCGTCAAGATTTGCCACGCAGATAGCAGGAGAGGTAAAAGATTTTCGTCCGCAGGATTTTCTGCCCAGGAAGGAAGCCCGACGAACCTCGCTGTTTATTGCCTATGCCATCGCTGCGACGCGAATGGCGATGGACGCATCGGGGTTGCAGATCGACAAACGCAACGAAGATCGCGTGGGGGTATTGACCGGCTGCGGTCTGGGCGGTTTGGCCATCCTGGAAGACATCACCCGGGTTGTCGACAGCAAGGGTCCCAATCGGGTGACGCCCTTTTTTATTCCCATGATGATCGGCAACATGGCACCCGGTATGATATCGATTCACTTCGGGGCCAAAGGACCGAACGCATCTGTAGCCACTGCTTGCGCTGCCGGGTCCCATGCTATTGGCGATGCATTCAAGATTATCCAGCGGGGCGCAGCCGATGCCATGATTGCCGGTGGTGTTGAATCGACGATTACATCCACCGGTATTGCCGGGTTCAATGCCATGAAAGCCCTGTCGACACGAAATGACGACCCACAGAAAGCGTCAAGACCATTTGATCGGGATCGTGACGGCTTTGTCATAGGAGAAGGGGGCGGGATCGTCATCATGGAAACACTGGAAAACGCTCTCGAAAGAGGCGCTCACATTTACGCCGAGGTGGCAGGATACGGAATGAGCGGAGATGCTTACCACATCACCTCGCCACCCCCGGACGGCGGGGGGGCTATCAGATGTATCCGTGCCGCTCTTTCCGATGCCGGTCTTTCCTACCGAGACATTGACTATATCAATGCACACGGCACATCGACCCAACTCAATGATCTTTACGAAACAAGGGCGATCAAAGCCGTGTTCAAAGACAAGGCTCACGCTATACCTGTGAGTTCTACCAAATCGATGACCGGACACCTGCTGGGGGCTGCCGGGGGTGTTGAAGCGGTTTTTACGACGCTGGCAATTCATGACGGTATCCTTCCACCTACCATCAACTATGAAAATATTGACGAAGAGTGCGACCTGGATTATGTGCCGAAGGTGGCCAGGAAACAGAAAATTACCACAGCCATGTCGAATTCTTTTGGTTTCGGTGGGACCAATGCCACGTTGATATTCAAGAAGTACCCATCCTGATATAAGCCGAACGTCTACGACGGAGACAAATTCCGGGCACCACAATTTAATTCTCCATCAGACCATTTTCATGGAGTCTGTTTACCCTGATGAGAAGTGATAGGGTAACCTTTTTTTACTTGCGGTAATCGGTGAATATCGATAAAGAATATTTGACGTGTAACGCATAACAGTCACTAAAGACCTCAGACAGTTTCACGATCGCACAGGGATCACCCATCGGCCTCAGAGTGTTGCCTCTTTTTTGTTTATAGGTCTGAAACAAATAAGCGACACAGTCGCGTTAAATAAAATCGTTTCCACGATTTTATGAAAGAAGAAATTTTAATGAAGCAGGAAACAATTATCATCGGCAGTGATCATGCCGCCTACCAGATGAAGGAAACCATCAAATCTTACCTTGAGAACGAGGGCTTTACCGTTGAAGATGCCGGTGCCATGGGGACCGACTCCGTGGATTATCCCGATTTTGGTATCAAGGTGGCATCCACGATATCCTCTGGAAAGTATAAACGGGGTATCCTGATGTGCGGTACCGGTCTCGGTATGTCCATGGTGGCCAATCGTTTTCCAGGCGTCAGGGCGGCACTTTGCGGCGATATTTTTTCTGCGGTCATGAGTCGGCAGCATAACGATGCCAATATCCTTGTTCTGGGGGGACGGGTCATCGGTGACGTGCTGGCCAAAGAGATCGTGAAAGCCTGGCTCAAAACAGAATTTGAGGCGGGGCGACATAAAAATCGTCTGGATAAGTTTGACCGGATTGATTTCACCCGCTGCAGTGGAGAATAGAATAGCAGATGGGATATCATGCCGGTAGTGACCCAAGGGGGAGTATTCGATGGATTATCAAATGATAAGAGATTCGGATCCTGAACTGGCAGCGGTTCTTGAAAAAGAACTGAACCGCCAGCAGTTCAACCTGGAACTCATTGCATCGGAAAATATCGTCAGCCGTTCGGTCATGGCGATACAGGGAAGCGTCCTGACCAACAAGTATGCGGAAGGATATCCCGACAAGCGCTATTATGGTGGCTGCGAGTTCGTAGACCTGGCGGAAGAGCTAGCCATAGAACGCGCCAAAAGACTTTTCCAGGCATCTTATGTCAATGTGCAGCCGCACTCGGGTTCTCAGGCCAACATGGCGGTTTATTTTGCATTGCTGAAGACAGGGGACACCATTCTGGGCATGGACCTGGCGCATGGGGGGCATTTGACCCATGGAAGCCCCGTCAGCTTTTCGGGACGCCTTTTTCATTTTGTTCACTATGGCGTACATCCGGATACAGGCATCATCGACTATGACCACTTGAAGGTGTTGGCTGAACAACATCGGCCGAAAATGATCGTTGCCGGGGCTAGTGCCTATCCCCGCATCATCGACTTCAAGCAATTTTCCGACATTGCAGCCTCCGTCGGTGCGTACCTGATGGTGGACATGGCCCACATTGCCGGTCTGGTTGCCGCCGGTGTTCATCCTTCCCCCATTCCCTATGCCGATGTAACGACGTCGACGACCCACAAGACGCTTCGGGGTCCGCGAGGCGGGTTGATTCTCTCGAAAGCGAACTATGGCCAGCAACTGAACAAGGAAATATTCCCCGGCATCCAGGGGGGACCGTTGATGCATGTCATCGCGGCAAAGGCCGCGGCTTTCCAGGAGGCTTTGTCGGACGATTTCAAAACCGACCAGATACAGACCGTCAAAAATGCCGGGGCATTGTCCGAACATTTGATGGCAGGCGGTGTCAGTCTCGTGTCCGGCGGTACGGACAATCATATGCTGCTGGCGGATCTGCGCAACATGGGTATCACCGGAAAGGATGCCGAGGCAGCACTTGGTTTGGCGGGGATTACGGTCAATAAGAATACGGTTCCGTTTGACACGCTTGGGCCGGCCATCACCAGCGGTATCCGAATCGGGACGCCGGCTTTAACCACAAGGGGTATGAAAGAGCCGGAGATGGCCCTGATCGCCAAGATGATACTCGACGTGTTCAGAAATATCGATAACAAAGACATCATCCGGAAAGTGAATGGTCAGGCCAGGGAGCTTTGTGCTGCCTTTCCGATTTATGAAAATTAGGGTTGAAGGGGAAACGTTTTAGGTATTAGGTTTTAAGTTTTAGGTTCAGCTAATAGCTGATAGCAACAATGAATGACGCGCGAAGCGCAAATGTCGTCCGAAGGACAAATGACGCACGAAGTGCTAATGACAGTAGTTTAAGGTTGATGACGAACGCGAAACAATTTTATAGTTAAGGGATGATTCTTTATGTCTAACACCGGCGAGCGCCCATCGTGGGAAACCTATTTCATGGAAATCGCTGTCATGGTGGCCAGGCGTTCCACCTGCTTGAGGCGTTCGGTGGGTGCAGTGGTGGTAAAGGACAGGCGGATGCTTTCCACCGGTTATAACGGCGCCCCGACCAACATTCGTCATTGTCGGGAAACCGGGTGTATCAGGGAGCAGTTGAACGTTCCTTCGGGAGAACGACACGAGTTGTGCAGGGGGATTCATGCGGAACAGAATGCCATCATTCAGGCAGCCTTTCATGGGGTTTCCATCCGGGATGCCTCCCTATACTGTACCAACCTGCCTTGTTCCATCTGTGCAAAAATGATTATCAACGCCGGTATTAAAGTCATATATTATTTGTCGGGATATGCAGACACCATGTCCGAAGAGATGCTGACAGAAGCGGGTGTCGGCATTGTAAAACTCGATATCTGAACAAAGGGGAGGACTCATGAAGTGTCCATTTTGTGGCGAGATTGACAACAAAGTCATTGATTCTAGAGTAAGCAAGGATGGTAATGTCATTCGCAGGCGTAGGGAGTGCCTTATGTGCAATCGGCGGTTCACAACTTACGAGCACATAGAGGAAATTCCCATCATGATCATCAAAAAGGATGGGAGAAGAGAGGTATTTAATCGCGGCAAGGTACGTTCCGGACTTAAAAAAGCCTGCGAAAAACGCGATATCAGTATGAATCTCATCGAAGAATACGTGGACGAACTCGAGCGGGACCTCAGGGAAACCGGTGAAAAAGAGATCGCGTCATCTGTTCTCGGAGAAAAAATCATGCACATTCTTCATGACGTCGACGATATTGCCTATGTCCGCTTTGCATCGGTGTATCGCGAGTTCAAGGATGTAAACGACTTTGTCGCGGAATTAAAAAACATTCTCAGCAAAAGTAACCCAACAGGTTCGTAGAATACCCGGACCGGGCGCACTCCCGTGCGTATTAATGATCGGCCTCGAAACCAACCCTGAACGATAATGCCATGCAGGATGACGAATACTTCATGAAAAAGGCGCTTGACCTGGCGTCAAAAGGTCAAGGCAAAACATCACCAAACCCCATGGTGGGTGCGGTCATCGTCAAGGATGGCGATATTGTCGGGAAGGGATATCATCTGTCCGCCGGAAAAGCACACGCGGAAGTCAATGCCATCGATGATGCAGGCATCAATGCAGAAAATGCGACTCTCTACGTTACCCTCGAACCCTGCAACCACCACGGTCGAACCCCGCCCTGTACTGATAAAATTCTGGAAGCCGGTATACAACGTCTTGTGGTAGCCATGGAAGATCCCAATCCGGAGGTCAAAGGCGGCGGCATGGTCTATCTGGCTGCCAGGGGCATCACGGTGGTGTCCGGGATTCTGCGGGCAGAAGCCCAAAGGCAGAATGAAGCCTTTGTTAAATTTGTGAAGAAGAAAACGCCTTTTGTGACTCTAAAATGTGCCGCAACGCTGGATGGGCAGATTGCCACCCGGACCGGTGATGCCAAATGGGTTACCGGGGAGGCCTCGAGACAGTATGTACATTGTCTGCGGAACAGGACAGATGCCATCCTGGTGGGTATCGGGACGGTCCGGGAAGATAATCCGCGCCTGACCACACGGTTGCAAAACAAAGAGGGCAAGAACCCCATCAGAATCATTCTCGATACGAATCTCACCATTTCAGAGGAGGCAGATGTTATCCAATCCACGTCTGAGGCTGAAACATGGGTAATATCGGGGAAGCTTCCTGCCGGTGCCATGGCCAAACGGGATCGCCTGGAAAAAGCAGGCGTCCGGTTGATCGAAGCACCGGTTAACCATGGCCGTATCGATCTGCCGCAGTTGATGCGACTATTGGGACGCAATCATATCACCAGCTTGCTCATCGAAGGAGGGGGAGACATTATGGCATCGGCTGTTTCAGCCGGTATTGTGGACAAAATCATGTTTTTTTATGCGCCCAAACTGCTGGGAGGAAATGATGGTGTTCCCATCTGCAGGGGCAAGGGACCGGAGTTGATGAAAGGGGCCTGGCCGGTCACCGGAATAACGGTTCGAAGGTTTGATGACGATATTATGATAGCGGGGTACTTGGGGTCATAATAAATTGATGTCTGTCGGTTGCTTGTCGGGCTAATAATGCATATAATATATGTTTCTGGATTATCTCTAAGAGAGTTGATTCAGATCAAGGAGTCAAGGCGTCTACAGATAAGTCATTATTTTCAGGCTGTAGGCTATAGAATGTCAGGCATTTAGTCGCCAGGTTAATAAGACGCAGGGTTTATGTTTACAGGCATTATCGAAGGGTTAGGCAGTGTTGTGGGAATTCGTCCGTCCGGGCTTGGCAGACGTTTGACCGTTAACGCTGATTTCGACCTGGGTGACACCAAGATAGGAGACAGTCTCTCAGTCAATGGTGCCTGTCTGACGGCTGTCACCGTTGAAGCCCGGCGGTTTCAGGCAGACGTATCTCCTGAAACACTCGACAAGACAACATTTCAAAAAACAAATGTCGGAGAACGTGTCAACATCGAGCGGGCGCTGATGTTAACCGGCAGGCTCGACGGGCATCTGGTATCGGGCCATGTGGATTGTATCGGGACGATCAAGGACAGGAAACCGGTTGGAAATGCAACGATCATCACCATCGAGGTTCCGCCGTCCCTGAGCCCCTATATTATCGAAAAAGGTTCCATTGCGGTGGACGGCATCAGCCTTACCGTCAACCACTGCGCCCATACACGTTTCGATGTCAGCATTATTCCGCACACCGGCATGTTGACCACCATTGGCCATAAAAAGGTTGCTGAACGGGTTAACATCGAAACCGACATGATCGGCAAATACGTGGAGCGTTTCTTGTCTCACTATCACAATCAAAACAATTCAAAGGAAACCAGCGGATCTTCCATCGGTATGGATCTTCTGGCAAAGACGGGTTTCCTTAATCCGGGATCATAGGAGTTTAGAATGCCCCATTTGAGTATTGAAGAAGCCATTGAAAAGATTAAGGCCGGCGGGATGGTTATTCTCGTGGATGACGAAGACAGGGAGAATGAAGGTGATCTCTGTATGGCCGCCGAGGCCGTGACACCCGAGGCCATCAATTTTATGGCCAGATTCGGCAGGGGATTGATTTGTCTCCCCATGACGAGCGAAAAGTGTGACGCTCTCAACCTGCCATTGATGGTCAATGAAAACACATCGCGTTTTCAAACCGGTTTTACTGTTTCCATCGAAGCCAAAAGCGGCGTCACAACGGGGATTTCGGCGGCAGATCGTGCCACGACCATCCTTACGGCGGTGGCGGATCACGCAAAACCGATTGATTTGGCGCGACCAGGGCATATTTTTCCACTGAGAGCAAGAGATGGCGGTGTTATGGTCAGGGTCGGTCAGACAGAAGGCTCCGTGGATCTGGCCCGTTTGGCCGGTTTGAAACCAGCGGCGGTGATTTGTGAAATCATGGACGACGATGGTACCATGGCCCGCATGCCGGCCCTTGAAAAGTTCAGTGAATTACACGAGATCGGTATCTGCACCGTAGCGGATCTTGTGGCGTACCGGACGCGTACAGAATGTTTTGTAAGAATGGCGGTCCAGACGAGCATCCCGACAGCCTTTGGGGGTGATTTCAACATCCTGGCCTTTGAAAACGATATTGACGACCTGACCCATATCGCACTGGTAAAAGGCACCATCGATCCGGAACAACCTGTTTTGGTTCGGGTTCACTCCGAGTGCATGACCGGAGATATTTTCGGATCCATGCGATGCGATTGCGCCGATCAGCTTCACATGGCCATGGCGATGATAGAGGCGGAAGGAACCGGCGTCGTCGTCTATATGCGGCAGGAAGGCAGGGGCATTGGACTTGTCAACAAATTGAAGGCGTATGAGCTCCAGCAAAACCACGGATTCGATACCGTCGAAGCCAACCATGAACTGGGCTTCGAGGACGATCTCAGGGAATATGGCATCGGGGCGCAAATCCTGGTATCGCTTGGTGTGAAAAAGATGCGTCTTTTGACCAATAATCCCAAAAAAATGGTCGGTCTCGAGGGGTATGGCCTCAGCGTCACCGAACAGATCCCCATCGAGGTCAAACCCAACCAGTACAACAAGGGCTACCTTGAATGCAAAAAGTTAAAAATGGGACATAATTTGAGCATGTGTGAGTCTTAAACTCAACCCGGACAAGCCTGTCGGATCAAGCGAGAAACTTGGGTTGCCGTGGAAAAGAAATCGCTTTCATCACGAAAACACGAAAAAGCAAAAACACGAAAAAGACCATAGAAAATTTCGTGCTTTTTAAATTTCGTGTTTTCGTGATAGTTTTTATTTTTTTGTTGAAGACAAGAAACTATCAACCTGGAGGAGAAGGATGCCAAAAATTGTTGAAGCCAATCTAATTGCAGAGGGGAAAAAGTTTGCTGTTGTGGTGAGTCGCTTCAACGACTTCATCACAGAGCGACTCGTCGGTGGTGCCGTGGATGCGCTGGTGAGATGTGGCACCAATGATGACGATATCGATATCGTAAAGGTGCCGGGCGCATTTGAGATTCCTTTGATCGCTAAAAAGATGGCGCAGAAAAAGAAATATGATGCGGTTATCTGCCTGGGCGCGGTTATCAGGGGATCGACACCCCATTTTGATTATGTAAGCGCGGAGGTCTCCAAGGGCATCGCCGTCGTCAGTATAGAATCGGAAATTCCGGTAATATTCGGTATCATTACAACCGATACCCTTGAGCAGGCCATTGAGCGTGCGGGTGCAAAAGCCGGCAACAAGGGTTTCAACGCGGCCATGGCGGCCGTGGAGATGGCCAATCTTATAGAGGCCGTCGGTTAAGTATTATGAAGGGGAATCGGCGAAAATCAAGAGAGCATGCTATGCAGGCTCTCTTTTACCTGGATATGATTCGGGATGAATCCGTGAAAAGCCTGGATATTTTTTACGATAACTTTTCGCCCTCCAAACAAGCCATTCCTTTTTTCCGAAAGCTGGTTGAGGGAGTGAGACAATCGAAACCCGATATCGACTCGATCATAGAGCGTTTTTCCAGCAACTGGAAACTTCATCGCATGCCGCATGTCGACAGAAATATACTGCGGATAGCGGTGTTTGAAATGCTGTACTGTGAGGATATCCCCATCAAGGTCTCCATTAATGAGGCCATCGATATCGGAAAAAAGTATGGTACCCACGAATCCGGACCGTTCATCAACGGTATCCTGGATTCTCTTCGAATCTCCATTGAAAAAGGTGACCTGAAAATGAAAACGGGTGATGATAAAGATTCACTGGAACGGCGATGCCCGCGGCTTGGCGGACCGGTTCCCTTCAAATACTGCCGGACCATCGGAGAAGGTGGTATGCCGTGTTTCAAGATCATGGATTGCTGGTGGGAGACATTCGATATTCGGACCTACTTGGAAAACACCCTGCCCGAAGCGGCATTCAAATCAATTTTAGAGGCCAAGCCACCGGACAAGATCGCGAGCATTCTGGATCTGATCGAACAGGCGAAGCAAAGACAGTAGTTCGCTTTGCTCACAGTTGGAATAGAGAAATAATGGAAGGATGGAATAATGGGTTTGTGGAAACGGTATCAATGACTGTGTGTCGAGGACCCATATTCCAATGTTCCAGTATTCCATTCTTCCAGCCGTATTTTTAATAGAAAAATAAAGATGTGAAAATAGGAGGTTGCATTGATCATCAAGGACCTGACTGTCGGGCCAATAATGGCAAACTGTTATATCGTGGGCTGCGAAGAAACCAAGGCAGCCGCGGTAATCGATCCCGGAGATGAAGCCGACAGGATTTTAATGGTTTTGGCGGAGTCCGGGCTGACCGTAAAAACCATTATCAATACCCATGGTCATTTTGATCATGTGAGTGCCAACCAGCGCATGAAAGAGGTGACCGGGGCTGAACTGTTGATTCATTCACTCGATGCTCCCATGCTGTCTCAACTGTCGGCAACGGCTGCAGCGTGGGGGATGTCTTCCGATGATTCACCACCCCCGGACCGCACAATTGCCGATGGTGATGTGGTACAGGTGGGCAATATCACTTTAACGGTGATTCATACCCCCGGGCACACCCCCGGCGGTATTTCCCTCCATTCAGACGGTGCCGTCTTTGTCGGGGACACGCTTTTTGCGGGATCCATTGGAAGAACAGATTTTCCAGGGGGTGATTTCGATGTGCTAAAGGCGAGTATTCAGAAGAAGCTGTTTACGCTCGATGATGATGTCACGGTTTACCCGGGGCACATGGGACTCACGACCATCGGCCGGGAAAAGCGCACCAATCCGTTTGTGGGGCTCTAGTCCATTTTTGACAACGCCTTCAAGGGGACGTCTTGAGACCTCCCGTTCCACGGGTGGAGACTCAGTATACACCATACTCTTGAATGGCCTGCACAACCGCCCTGACATTTTCCGGCGGTGTTGTGGCACCCAGATTGCACAGGTAGAGAGCCAGTCTTCCGCCCTTACCGCCAACTTCGATATACTGCCGCACCCGGTCCCTGATGTCTCCAGGTTTTCCTTGAGCCAGGAATGCTGCACCCACACCCAGGACCAGAGGCACACCGCGCTTATTTGCATACGTTTTATAAAATGAGGGTCCCAGCAGTTCCACATCCGGATCCTGCCCTTCCACAAATCCAGGGCATGCGTTCAACTTTAAATCGAGCAGCTCTACCGGGTTCTTCAAGAACGACTCACCCACCCAGTTGGGCACATATACCCCGGGGCCGCATTGCTCTTGAAGCTGTTTGACATAGGGAAGAATCCAATGCTCTATAATTTCGAGGTTCACGATGGGTATGGATGCAAATGCGTCGTTGCCACAAATTCCTGTAGCCTCCGGCCATGTTTTTTTTAACTGCAATATCCAGGGCACCAGGACATCCTCAGTTAAACGATCAAAAAGCTCCTTTGCGAATTCGGGATCTACATACATGTCCATCAACAGTTGTTCAATGCCCCTGATATTTGCCGCAAGGCTGAAGGGCGCACAGAAGCTAGGTGATCCTTCCACACATCCAGTCATTTCCTGGAACAGTCGATTCATCTCGAGCACTATAGGGAATCTGCCATCTTTTTCGAAATCCGGTGTACGTATTTTTTTTAAATCGCTTTTATCCCGGATCAAGGGTTTTGTGCGATCAACATCAGGCATGCCCATGTCCGAGTATATAATCGCCTGCCCCAGCGCCTCGGCTTCAATATTGTACACATCATAATCTAGTACGGCCACATCGATGCCATATGCCTCCATGGTGTCCAGGGATCCTTTTATAAAAAGTTCGGGTGTCGCATAAAATTTCTTCGGTGAGACGTTCAGTTCATTCAATGCGAACTCGTGTATTTGAGCATAAACCGGTACCCTGTCGGGAATTCCCCTCATGGCTGCACTGTAGCGCCGTGATCCTTCCTGAAAAATAGATGCACTCATTAGAATTCACTCTCATTACTTAGATTCGTGAAATTTCCGGGCTAAGGGTTCGCGCAAAGATGGGCTGAAGCTGAGATGCCAAAATGTGAAGTTATTGTTTGCGCGATCCCTAAGCCACCCCCTGCTCTTTTTCGGCTTCGTGTACAATCTCTCGAATATCCTGGCGCACGCTGTCAGAGAGCGGCGGTGGCTCATACGTTTCCAGGATATCGATCATCTTATCGTGCGCACGCTGGTAGAGGTCTGTGCTGCCGTCCGCCTCCCAGTCTTCACGCATGCGCCGGTCCATCAGATCGGCCCGGGACTGGGATGCCATATGCTTATACGTTGATTCGTGGGATAAATAGTCTTTTCCAATGCCCATTTCCTTGATGATGTCCACCGCCAGGGTCTTGTCGTTGACGGGTATTCCTTTTAGGGTGTATTTAATCATCTCTGCAATTTCATTGTCGATGACCAGTTGTGCTAAATCAAAGGTGATTCCCATTTCGAGCATTCCCAGGCCGTAT
>JAOZSO010000202.1:2311-6277 GCA_029939655.1 Desulfobacterales bacterium | reverse complement strand
TGCCAATTCACCTGCTAATGTTATTAATATCACAAGCCCTCACATCCTCCACTGTTTGATGGTATCACATTTTTTGCATTTTCCTGGAAATTGCCTTTTAGGCTGGATTTTAAAAATTGTTTCTGGCAATATATTCTCCAGATATCTTCTGCCAACCCGACGGGATTGAAGCGTACCCTGCAGCAAGCTGCAGGGTACGCGCTCACTATCTCCGTTCAATATGATCTCGGCGACGGACCTTTACGAAATGATTAACCTTTAACGATGAGGAATAGTGAAATGAAAACGATAGTTACGGGGGTCTGCATCCTGGCCGCTATCTTCCTTGCAATCGGCGTCACGGGCGCCGCGGATCTGGAAGCTGGATTCCTGGGAATCCAATGGGCGTCACCCGCGGCTCATCAGGAAGGGTTGACCCGTTTGTACGAGAGAAAAAACGTGGTCTATTACATCCAGCCCAATATTGTTCACACGATCAATGAGACCCCGGTGCCCAATGTAGTGTACGGTTTCTACGAACACCAGTTTTTTGCGGTGTATATCAAGCTGGAAAGTGAAGAGGTTTTCGGGAAGTTCCGTAATTACCTGAAGTCGCAATACGGCATCCCTGATAAGAGTTTTTCAATGAAGACCGGCGAAACCGTTTACAAGTGGAAGCAGGGCGAGATCAAGATCAAACTGAAAACAAACGAAGAAAACTACCGCATGAAACTGGGCTTTTACTATTTGCCTCTGTCCAAAAAAGTGAATGAGGAGCAGATGGAAATATCTCACAGCAGGTCCCTTCAGTTTTTTCCCATCGAAAAGGATGAAAAGCCTGAACTCATACCGCTGTTACGGTTTTAGAGGTTAACCGTCGGATCTTGCAAATAAATAAATCAATGGTGCTACCTCGCTGTAAGTTTCATTTCGATACGCCTGTTTTTTCGGTATGCTTCGAGAGTTTCAGCTGGGTCAATGGGATGGAATTTGCTGAACCCGGTTGCTGCCATTCGATCCTCTGGGATTTCATTATTTGCAAGAAACCGTACCACAGACACGGCTCTGGCAGTTGACAGTTCCCAGTTTGATGGGAAAAGCTGGGTGTGAATGGGCACACGATCTGTGTGTCCGTCAATCCTTAGGATCCAGTTGAGATCATCAGGAAATCTTTTGGATAGTTGTTGTAAAATAGCTGCAATCTGGATCAGGTGCCGTTTCCCTTCCTCCCCAAGATCAGCAGAACCGGACTCAAATAATAATTCTGCTTGAAGAACAAAACGGTCACCTTCAACACGCACATAAGGGCTATCACCCAGTATTTCTCTCAAGCGGCCGAAGAATTCCGACCGATATTGTTCCAGCAGATTGACACGCTTAGCAAGTATGATGTTTAACCGTTTGCCAAGATCCTCCAATTCAGCTGCTTGAACTGACTTTTCTGATTCAACTACCTTTAAGGCCTGGCTGATTTCTTCAAGCTGTTTTTTCAGATTTGTGATTTGCTGATGCAGCAACACCACTTCCGCCCGTGCACTTTGTGAAAGTTGACGCTCATCGTTTAAAGCCTCTTCTTGCTCGCCAACAAGGGCAGCTAATGCCTGTATGCGAATTTCACGCTGGTCAATAATTTCTTGAGCCAAGACAGTTCGTTCCTTTTCATTGGCCAAACGTGTCTCGAGTGACATGGTCCGGTCCCTCAGAGTACCCAATTCGGTTGTTTTAGTTGAAAGCGCCTCAGCAAGCTGACCTACTTTCGCCTCCAGTTCACGTCTCATAAAACGCAATGTATTGATATCTTCTTGAAGACTTGCCATGAGCAAAAACTGTCTCTTTATCTCGGCCTTATCCAGTTCGGAACGTTCGGTCAACTCGAACAGGCGTGAACTCAATGACTCTTTTTCCTGGGTAATATCAGTTATTAACCCAGACAAACTGGCAATTTCAGCTGTCAGTACCTCATTTCGCTCATTTTCCAAACCAAGCAATCCAACAAGTTCATCCATACGCCGATGGAGAGACACCAATTCGCTCTCTTTTCCAGATAAGATCTCACTTAATAAAAATTGAGTGAGCGTAAAAATGAGAACGACAAATATTACCACCATGAGGAGGGCAGACAAGGCATCGACATATCCCGGCCAAACATTGCTTCCCATTGCGCGCCTACCGGAGTTTATCATACCTGTTTCTTCTCTATGTTGTTTTTCTGAATTTCAATCAACTGTTCAAGGCCTTGCTGATTATTCCGTATTTCTCTTATTAAACTTTCGAGATTACGTTCAATTCGCACCATGCCGGGTTCGCTTATCATCCCATCCACATCTGTGTCGTCACTACTATCGACAAGCTGTGTGACACCTAACAGCCATTCTTCCATATCATTAAAAAAGCGATTCTGAGCATGACTGGCTTGAATATCTATAAAACCAAGTACCAAAGATCCTCCCAAGCCAAACAACGACGAGCTAAACGCTGTCCCCATGCCTTGCATCGGCTTGAGAAGACCTGTTTTCAATGATTCGAACGTCTTGACAAAATCATTGGTTCCGACGTTTAATCCACCAATTACATCGCTGACAGAGCCAATCGTTCCGAGAAGGCCCCAAAAAGTGCCCAGGAGTCCTAAAAACACCAACAGGCCAATCATGTAGCGAGAAATCTCTTTAGATTCATCCAGATGAGCTCTAATGCCCTCAAGTACCGTACGCAATGATAACGCGGACAGCTTGAATCGATCTCTGTGAATCCCATGAAGATGTTTTATCAGGGGTTTGAGCAAAGCCGGGTCTTCTTCTGCCACCGATCGTCCTAATTGACCGGTTCGAAAAATATTCATCCATTCGATTTCGGGTTCAAGCCGCAAAACCTGGTACATATTAATTCCGATGCCGGTAGCCAGAGTACAAAGGATCATTAGATTAAAACCCCAGTTGGCCATAAAGGCAGACTTCAATGAACTAAATAGAAGTGCACAGATTACACCGACAACGGCCAAGCATATAAACATTAGGTAAAGATAATGACGTGGATTCCTCATGATACACCTGTAGTCCTGTTAATTGATTTCAATTCCCATAATCAAATAATATTGCATGCCGAGTTGCGGAATCAATGAACTTAGTATCATATTTTATATCATTTAGTTAGTTCAATTATCAGATTAGAATCAACTTCAATGAAATCGAATGAATCAGAGAGATGTTTTCTGTGATTTGTTGACCTTTTGTTGACCTTTTGTTGACCTCACCGATCCTAAATACTTAATAGTTAATCTCTTGCTTCATAATTAACCTTATCGAATATCTCTACCAATCAGGATCCAAGAGTTCGAGGGTTTAAGGCTCAAGTGGTTGTTTCGCAAATACAAAAATGGCATCCACTCCTGACCTTATTCGGAACACTTTTTTGACAATCTCTATATAGTCAATTTCCGGTTTCACCGACAGCTGACTGGTTTTCACCAGCCCTTTTCATCCACGCCACCGTCCGGCTCTCCAGGTATTCATAAAACGGGTTGTGCCGCAGACGCACCAGCCAGTCGTAAGGGATTTTCAGCAGTCCGCGCTCACCCTGAATGGCCATCTGTCCCAGAAATAGGATCCCCTCATCGTCCGGAGGGCGCCGCCCGTAAAGCGGATCATCAGGTGGAAAGGGCAGAGCCACATGCGACAAAGAGATCACACCCGTCGGCCAAGCAATACCCAGTAAATCTAACTCGGGCGCTACAGGTGAAAACGGGTCTTTGTGCCGAGCGACAACCTGGATACTCTCCTGGTTTTCGTTAGTGACAAATGTAATGGTAAAGGGCAAAGTTTCATCTGCCATAAGCTTAGCGGTCAACGGGCCTGGGTCATTGATCGTCAACAAGTCATTAGCCACAAAGCGATTAATATCGAACAAAACAAGCTCCTGGCCATGAGGTCCCAGGGGCCTGAGCAAGCTTTCAACCACTGCCCGCGCTGTTATGGTTGCATCGACTGTCGA
>JAOZSO010000202.1:0-2301 GCA_029939655.1 Desulfobacterales bacterium | reverse complement strand
TGGTGGAAACGTTTTGGGCGCGCCGGAATTCGACCACCGACCAATGCGCCTGGCCACGGAGCGTGTCACACGATGTACCTGGGTTCCGGCATTGGTGGCAAATGAGTTGTATTTATAAGGATCGAACTCTGGCTGGATCGATAGCCAAGCCATGCGCCCCAGACCCGGAATGTAGGATAAGCCGTTTTTCAGTGCAGCCAAACCGGCCAGCGGATGGATACCGATAGCCGGAGAAATCAGCACCAAACTGGAGGGGACAGGCGATATATTACCTTCCAATGCATCGAGGGTGAAGTTCAAGGCCAGCGGCGCTCCGGTTGAAAACCCGACGATGTGAATCGGCTTCCGGCCTACCTTGGAGGCAAGGTGCTTAACACTCAACTGTACTACGCTGGCCATGTCTTCCCATATGATATTCCTGAGCCCTGAAGGCGCAGTTCCGTGGCCCGGCAACCGTGGGCCAATGACCCAGTAATTATGCTTATTAAGTGCTTCACCCAGGGCCCGGAGGGTGTACGGTGAGTCAGACATGCCATGCAGCAACAGCACCCCACCTACAGGTTCATCGGTCGGCAACTCAAAACTGTGATTCCAATTGGGTTTGCGAAGTTCAGGATCAGCCGCACTGCCTGAACTGTAACGAACGAATGCATAATCTAATCCTGTTTCGGTGCGGGCGTAGACCTTATCCTCCAGTTGCGCAAACAGCTTGTCTTCCAGTTGCCGATAATCATCAAAGGTTTGAATTTCATCCGATTTGTCCGACGAGTATTCCTCCGTCAGGTTGGCAGAATGCCAGGGTTCCAGAGACGGTCGATTGCCGCCACAGGCGTATAAGCCTACTACGGCCATTATACAGCCAATTATCCTGATAATATACCAGCGTTTCCTACTTCCAGTGGCGGTCTTATTTCTCATCAAAACATTCTCGTCTTAAGGGAATACCAAGACTCCCTTGTCAACAGTTTATCGACCTGGAGTCAACACCCAGTATGCATGGCCTGAAGGTGTTTCAATCCGATATTTCGGTCTACTATGGGGTATTTCATCATTGACAAGCCATCATCCGGTTCAACCAAATCAAAGATTCGAGCGGCTTCTTCAAACTGGTCCGGATTTCTCGGATCCAAAGTGCTCTCTCCCAGGCATCTGCCCCGAATAATAGGGGATGTTCGTGCAGAACGTTCACAGCTCTAAACTGATGGCATCTATATCCTGTTTCCTCTCCGTTGATATCAACCGCGTCACGCAAGAAGTTGTAACACCAAGATATCTTGCAACATCAGCACCGGAATAACCGAGTTCTCTGACACCAATCCACGAAATTGTACACCTGGCTTTCACGACTGCCCTTCTTCGACCTCCTGACCGAAGTTCACCTATAGAAACACTATATTTTTTAGATACTTTCTTGGCAAGTGTCTGAATATCTATTCGCTGACCGGACAGTCTTAGGTTCTTTTTAATTCTATCATCAAGACTCGATATGACACGCTTTACAAATTCAGAGTCACCGAGTATCCGCTGGTCAGCTACCTTCCGTTCACCACGCCGTCGGCTAGCGAGAACCGCCGACCAGCCACCCATGCTCCGTATTAATCCTCCGCCTACCAATTCCGACCTGCGGCCCTGATCAATACCTTTTCCAACGTATCGTGAATAATTCTTTTTTGAATTGTCGGAGCCCCCGAAAAAAGTCAATACGTACTCGGTGTTCTGCCATCCCCTCTTAACTTTACCGACAAGTGCCGAATGACCGGACCAGGGGTTTCGGTTCAGCTCTTTAAGATCCTTGACCAGACCAGCTCGCAGCAAATTCAGGTGAATATATCGAACCAGTTCTTTCAGATAAACATCCTCCTGACATACGATGGATTTATAACGGTTTTGAAATAAATGCCCGTATCTGCGATGACGCTTGTTAAAATTTACAACATAGCCGGTGAGCATTCTTCGCATAATAGAGGCTAAAGGAATATTCTTTGTCTTACAAAGGATATGGAAATGATTCGGCATCAAAACCCAGGCATAGATTTCCATCGCCCCATCCTGGGATAGGGCTGAGAGACGTCCTATGAAATCATTGCGATCTCTATCGCTCAAAAATATCTTTCTGCTCTCGATTCCCCGACCCATGACGTGGTGCAACACGCCGGGGGCATCTAATCTTGCTAATCTTGGCATTTTTATAAATTTCATATGGAGCATTATTCGTCAAGCACTTTCTGCACGAACGTCCCCTATTATTTCGCATAAACTCACAGTTTTTCGTACTGTGACATATGGAAATAAGCCATGCCG
>JAOZSO010000201.1:0-6282 GCA_029939655.1 Desulfobacterales bacterium | reverse complement strand
CCTGCGGCCTACGGATTCGAAGTCCGGCGCTCTATCCAGCTGAGCTACGGGCGCAGAAAAATTGAACAAGGAACATCTGATACAGGATTATGCGTCAAGATGCAAGGCAATTCAGGCGTCATATCCACCAAATCAATTTTATTTCAGTCCCAATAAAAATCGATCTGCCGAGACCACACGAATGCCGTCTTTAAAGTAATCCACTCCACTTTTTTGAACAACCTGGTAGCAAAACGGAATATCAAGCTTGCCTTTGAAATAATATAACGGTTTGGCGATATTCGTGTCATTGAGCTTCACTTCAACTGCAAACCATGGCTTTTTATCGATGGATACCAGAAAGTCGACCTCTTTTTTTTCGATACTGCGCAGATAGTGCAAATCGGCCCGATAGCCCTCATAATCCTGCAGAAAATGTACTAGTTTCAGCAGATGGGAGCCCACGCAGTTTTCAAAGCGTGCGGCGTTGTCTGCTATTTCAGACCAATCCCAAAGATAAAGCTTGGGTTCTTTTTTCAGTGCGCGAAACCGCTTGCTGCCATATGGATATATACGAAAGCAGTAATAGAAAGACTCCAGAACATTGAGCCAGTTGGAAGCGGCCCGGTGACTGACCTCGATGTCTTCTCTCAATGAATTGATGGACAACAGGGATCCTGCTCTATCCGGCAGCATATCCCCCAGACGTTGTGCGCCGTAAATATCCCTGATTTGATCCGTATCGCGGATATCCTCGCGAAACATCCGGTCCACTTTTTCATTGTGCCACCGTCTTAGTGTCCTGGTGTTTTGTTTTATGAATGGTTCTGGGAACCCACCGAATTTATCCAATGCAAGAAGCAGGTCTGATGCTTTTTGATCAGGTATGCTAAGCTCCGTGAAAATCTTTAACGGCAAATGGATGCCGCTTGCTTCGGCCAGAGAAAAGGGGTGTAACCGGTAGTAACGATACCGGCCCAGCATGGAATCCCCGCCTTTACGATAGATATCAAGTCGTGCGCTGCCTGTAATCAGAAAGCGGTAACGGCTTTTCAGAACATCGTAATAGCCCTTGACCAGCGTTTTCCACTTTTTATGTTTTAAGAAAAGGAACACGGGGTCGGTCGTAGGAAAATGCAATAAAATGGCTTGAAGGTGCCGAGCTTATTCATCGGGCCTATGCTGCATTAATTGGAAAAGATGAATAGCAATTTTGTTTTATAAAAAAAAAGACCACGGTCAGGTGACCGCAGCCTTTTCGATTCAAAATGGGGTGAGTGATGGGACTTGAACCCACGACAACCGAGGCCACAACCCGGAGCTCTACCAACTGAGCTACACCCACCATACCTTGGGTAAACGTTTTACTCTTTACCATTGGAAAAGAATTAAATATCAGACGGAATTCAGCTTTTCAAGCAGAAAAAGCAGTTAGCCGTATTTAGTTTAACTTTCGTGTTACGATTTTATCTGGCTATTGACCGCATAGCGGTTCTCCTATACAATTTATGTCATGAATAGATTCAACATTTTCATCATGCGCGCTATTCTGGCGGCGTTCTTTTCCGTTGTTATCACCCGCTTTTTTTACGGTCGCGTGGCACTGCTCTATGTTGTCGGTCTGACAATTTTTCTGATGGGAATGTCTTATGTTACGGAGTACTATCGGAGTAAGAAACGGAAGAAATAGAATAAGGGATAGTGTTAGGTGTTAAGTTTTAGGTGTTAGGTAGAACCGTATTATTATAAAACAATAGACAGTTATCTATCTTAAAACCTAAAACATAAAACATAAAACGGTTATTTGAATTATGAAACAGATTATTCTCGGTACGGCCGGACATATTGATCACGGTAAAACCAGCCTTATCAAGGCTGTTACCGGTACCAATACGGATCGGCTCAAGGAAGAGCAGCTGCGGGGCATTACTATCGAACTCGGGTTTGCTTCCCTGGATTTGCCCAGCGGCAGACACCTGGGGATTGTGGATGTCCCCGGCCATGAAAAATTTGTGAAAAACATGGTGGCCGGGGCCACGGGAATCGATATGGTGGTCATGGTTATCGCGGCGGACGAAGGGGTCATGCCACAAACCCGGGAGCATATGGAGATATGTTCACTTCTGGGGGTCGAGCACGGTCTTGTTGCGCTTACCAAGATCGATATGATCGACGAGGAGTGGCTGGAGTTGGTGGAGGAGGATATTCGCGAATTCGTAGCGGGAACCTTCCTGGAAGACAAATCCATCGTCCCTGTGTCATCGGCCAACGGAGAAGGCATCGACACCTTCGTGGCGGCTCTGGATGACCTGAGCGGTCAGATTCCGGAGCGCTCTTCGTCCAATCTGTTCCGTCTGCCGGTGGACAGGGTCTTTACCATGAAAGGATTCGGTACGGTTATCACCGGTTCTCTCATGTCCGGCAAGGTCAAAGTAGGGGATAACGTCATGATCTATCCCTCGGGTATTCCATCCAAAGTCAGGGGAATCCAGGTTCATGGAGAATCCGTGGAAGCAGCCCATTCGGGTATGCGGACGGCCATTAATTTTCAGGGCCTTGAAAAGGCGTCCATCGAAAGAGGACAAGTGCTTTCCACGGCCAATGCTTTGCTGCCTAGTTACATGGTGGATGTCTCCCTGCATTATCTTGAGAGCAATAAAAAAAAGATCAAGAGCCGCAGCCGTGTCAGGCTTCACACCGGCACCAGTGAAATTATGGGAAACCTGATCCTGCTGGAACAGGAGGGCCTGCGACCTGGTGAAGACACGGTAGCCCAGATACGTCTGGACGTACCTGTGGCCGTGGTGCGGGACGATCGGTTTGTGTTACGAAGCTATTCTCCCGTCAGAACAATCGGCGGAGGCCAGGTGCTCAATCCGGCCCCGGAAAAGCACAAACGTTTTCGGCCCGAGGTCGTCGAGGGACTGAAACGCCTCATAAGCGATGACCTGGAAGATGTCATCGCCTACCATGTTATGGCTGCGGGGGTCAGGGGGGTCTCCTTTTCAGCACTTATGATTATGACCAACCTGTCTGAGAAGCCATTGGATAAATATCTCCAGGCCATGCTTTCAAGGAAGGATGTCATCCAGATCGATAAGGATCAGCGGTTGTTTGTACATAAGGCTGGTTTTGAGGGCCTCCAGAAAGACATGGCGATGCATCTTCAGGCATATCACGATAAAAACCTCTTAAAAACAGGCATGTCCAAAGAGGAACTGAAGTCGAAACTTCCGGTAACTGTTGGAACCAGAGCATTCACCATGGCGCTGAATCAGATGACCGCCGACAAAATCATCGCCCAGGAGGGAGATTCCGTCAAGTTGACAACCCACAAGGTCTCGCTGGGAGAAGACCAGACCGATATGAAGAAAAAAATATCAGGTATCTACCTGGAAAATGGTCTGCAGCCTCCCTATTTCAAAGAAGTCGTAAACACCCTAAATTATGATTTGCCACATGCAAAGGATGTCTTGATGATTCTGGTGGCGGAGGGTGTTCTTATCAAGGCCAAGGAAGACCTCTATTTTCATACTGAACCCATGAATGGACTGAAGGAGAAATTGATTGCCTATCTTCAGACGCATGGTGAAATTACCACACCCCAGTTCAAAGAAATGACCCAGGCGTCACGGAAATACGTTATCCCGCTGCTGGAATATTTTGATGCCAACCATGTGACCCTTCGGGTGGGGGACAGCCGGCAATTGAGACAACAACGTTAAAAGGAGACAACCTACCATGGCAGAGACCCCTAACAACGCGAGCGATGATAGTGGACTCAAGGGTTATATTACCAGGCACATGCTTAAAGGTGTTGTCCTGGCCGTTGTGGTAATCATTGTGCTGAAAATTGCTTTCGGGTTTTTTAAACCATCTGAACCGGTGTTAACGGACGCATCCGGTCGCCAAGGGCATGATCGGGTTGGGGTGGAGGCTGTTTTGCCTCAGGATTCTTACCAAACATCCGACGACCTGACCCCGTCGGTCAATCATGAAGTGAAAATACCGGAAGATTCCGACGCGTTGTTGTTACGGAACACCGGACCGACCGTTCAGGAAAAGCCCGTTCATGGAAGCGACACGAACAAAGCCCATGGCACAGATGAAACAATGGATACCCATACAGCATCGGTTAATCCGATAACTGCGGCAGCGCCTCAAACGGCAGACGCCGAACATCCAGCGGAGCAGAAAACAGCTCCGGCGCACGCACCGGCACCTGGTAGTGCGGCAGGGCACGCCACACAAGGTCATGGCGCAGATGAACCAGAGACACCGTCTTTTCCGGTGGTGGGCATGGCCTTTGTGGATGCGGTGATCCAGCCCCTCGATCATGAGCTGAATCAAAGATTTTATGGGTGGCGGCCCAATGATATCCTGAACGTTACCGACAATGTGAACAATTTTCAACTGGGGGTTCTGGAAGTGACCCGCAGGACCGCTGTGATTCTCGCTGAACGCATATCCAGGACCGGCAGCACCGCCTCGTTTGATCGGAATCTCCAAAACGGCATGAACTGGTTCATGATAAAGGCGGATCGGTACTGGCTCCCCTCTGCAGAGTCTAAATACAAGGCCAGCCTCAAGGAATTTCGGACTTATTTTCACAAACTGGAAAGAGGGGAGGCGTCGTTTTATACTCGGACTGACAACTTGATTCCACTGTTGATGGCTTATCAGGATCTTCTGGGGAGCTGTGATGAGAATCTGGTTAAATCACAGGAAGAGGATGGGTCGGCTGTCAGTTTTTTTAAGGGCGACGACTATTTCTTCTATGCTCAAGGCGTCGCAAGTGCCATGGCCACTATTTTAGAGGGTATCGCGAAAGATTTTAGTGTCATGGTGGAACGTAGAGGGGGCATGGAGGTGCTGCACCACGCCATCGCGTCATGCCACCACGCCATGGAGATCGACCCCTGGGTCATTCTCAACAGTGATTTGAGCAGCGTCTTCGCCAACCACCGCCTGAACATGGCGGCTCCCATCAGTCATGCTAGATTTTATATAGGCGTGCTTATCAAAGCCTTATCCACATAAATTTTCATGCTCAAACGCGCACAACGACGCATGAAATATAATCTTTATATTGAAATGTCATAGCTATCCTCTAAATATGAAGCATGAATAATATGCAACCTACAGTTGCACATTATTTATTCTTGGATCAGGCGGTACACAATGCTGTCGTGAAACAGCATCCCCTCGGGCGTCAAGACACAGCGGCCATTTTTCAGCATCATCAAATTCTCTTCGCAAAGCGCCGGCAGGATATCCCCGTACTGCTGATCGAACGCCATATGAAATGTTTTTTCAAAATGGGCCATGTCGATGCCGTCGGACGTACGCAGCCCCAGGTATATCGCTTCGGTTATCTGTTGCTCAGCCGTGGTCTTTTCCTTTTCTTCGATGGGCAACCGTCCCTGGGCGAGCGCGGCCGTGTAAAGTCTCACATCGCGGACATTCCAGTATCTGATAGGCGGTGCATAGGAATGGGCCGAAGGTCCCAGACCCGTGTAAGGTGCAAATGACCAGTATTTCCGGTTATGCCGGGATTGCCGGGACTGCCCGCTGATATTGATTTTGGCATAATTTGAAATTTCATATTGCTCATAACCGGCGTTGTTTAACACCTTCTGGGTGATCCGGAAGAGGTCGGCAATGTGTTGTTCAGGTGGCACCTTGAATGCGTTGGTTTTTCTCATTTGGTCCAGGGGCGTCCCTTTCTCAAAGGTGAGTATGTAGCAGGAGAGATGTTCGGGCGACCAGGACAGGGCGGTTTTCAGGTCATCCTGCCATGAGGAGGCATCTTGGCCGGGGATGCCGAAGATTAAATCGAGACCGATATTGTCAAAGCCGGCTTTCCGTGCATGCTGAATGGCCTGGGTGGCATCACCCGGTGTATGGATTCGTCCCAGGAATTCCAGGGTGTCACGTGAAAACGATTGCACGCCGATATTGATGCGGTTGATCCCGATTTGCATCAGGAAATTCAGATAGTTTTGGGTAACGGTACCCGGATTCACCTCCATGGTGATTTCAGCGTCGGGTGTGATGGTGAAAAGGTTCCGAGCCTGTTGCATGAGCGCCTCGATCTGATGCGGCGTAAGAACGGAGGGGGTCCCCCCACCGAAATACAGGGTATCACTGAGGGCATTATGGGACTTGACCAGAGTCATCTCTTTCAGGAGGGACTCGACAAAAGGCTGTCGCAGTGTCAGGTCTGTCAGGGAGTAGAAGTCACAGTAGACGCATTTTTTCAAGCAAAAGGGAATGTGGATGTAGATGCCGTGGTTCGAGTTA
>JAOZSO010000014.1:0-21679 GCA_029939655.1 Desulfobacterales bacterium | reverse complement strand
AGTGAGGGCACGTAACCTTCTCAGTCCTGGCAGGACTGAAAAAATTCAACATCGAACACACGTTTGTCGTTAAAAACATTTACGAATACTACGCAAAATGGATCCGGGAAGGGAAATTGAAAGTCAACTCCGACTGGAACAAGGATCTCAAAATCAAATTTACAGTTCAGGATCCCTGCCAGATTGTCCGAAAAAGCTATGGCGACCCCATTGCCGAGGATCTGCGCTATGTCGTTAAATCAGTGGTGGGAGAAGAAAACTTCGTGGACATGACGCCCAACAGGTCCAACAATTACTGTTGTGGTGGTGGTGGTGGTTTTCTCCAGTCGGGTTACAAGGAACAACGCCTGGCTTACGGCAAACTGAAAGACGATCAGATCAAAGCCACAGGAGCAGATTACTGCATCGCAGGATGCCACAATTGTCATGCACAGATTCACGAATTGAGTGAACATTACGGCGGCAACTATCCCGTTGTACACCTGTGGACATTGATCTGTCTTTCTCTCGGCATTCTGGGACCCAACGAACGGGAATATCTGGGTGATGATCTCAAGGACGTCCTTGTCTTTCATCCTGAAACGGCAATGTAGTCATTAACCGGTTTGTTTCACAGGCACAGTAAAAAGGGAAAATTATTATGAGTTTTCAGAAACGTTTGTCAGCAGGTAAATTCGTTGTTTTAGCAGAAATGCACACCCCGAAGGGTGTCAATATCTCAAAGATGGTTCTCGATTCACGCCGAATCAAGGGAAGAGTCGACGCGGTCATCGTACCGGACATGGACAACGGCGTCATGAAAATGAGCGCACTTGCCGGAGGCGTATTAATGCATCAGCAGGGTTTGGAAACCATCATTCATGTGTACACAAGAGATCGCAACAGCATGGCGCTTCAGGGAGATATTCTGGCAGCACATGTGCTCGGCATCCAAAATCTCGTTGTGGTTCACAGCGAAGATATGGCAAACGGCGACCACCGGGATGCGCAGCCGGTTTACGAAGTGGATGAACCCGGCCTGCTGGAAGCCATTCAGACTCTTCAGTCGGGAAAAGACCTGGCAGGATTCGATTTGGATGGTGTACCCAGCTTTACTAGCGGATGTGCCATGGGATCGTTCGCCAACGACGCAGACATGGAATCGGAATTGCAGCTGGCCCAAAAAAAGGTGGCCGCCGGTGCCCAGTTTATCATAACCCCCCCTGTTTTCGACGTGGAAATCTTTGCCGATTTCATGAAAAAAACCACTGGGCTGGGCGTCCCCATCATCCCCACCGTCTTTTTAATCAAATCAGTAGCCATCGCCCGGTATATCGCCAAAAGTGAACCGGAAGCACACGTATCAGAAGCCATGATCAAGCGGATCCGGAAGGCGTCGGACAGGGAAATGGAAGGCATCAAGATTGCAGGTGAAACAGTCAAGGCCTTAAGCAAAATAGCCCAGGGCGTCAAGATCCAAACCCTGGGATGGGAGCACCGCTTACCGCAAATACTGGATGTTGCCGGTCTTTAAACTTAAAGGATTATCTCCAGATGAGCTGGTCCAAATAAAGGGTTCAAGGAGTCGAGGATTCAAGGGGTCGAGTGAAATGCAAATACAGAACAAAATACCTTCACAGAATAGAGTACTCATCGTAGGCGGCGGTATCGGTGGTATCCGGGCTGCCATGGATCTGGCTGAAGCCGGACGGGATGTCATCCTCATTGACAAGGCATTTTCCGTTGGCGGCCTCATGACGCAGTTGGACCGTACCTTCCCCACCAATAATTGCGACCTGTGCACCCTGTCCCCTCACCTGTCCGAAGCCGGACGTCAACAGCACATCGACATGATGGCCATGACACAACTGGTGGGTGTGGAGGGAGAAATTGGTGATTTTACTGTAACACTGGCCCAGGCACCCAGACATATCGATCTGGAAAAATGTACGGCCTGCGGCGATTGCTATAGGAAGTTCCCGGAATGTGTCCGGTTCTCGCCGGGTCTGGACCACCGGGCACCCACCTGCATGCGCTATCCCCAAGCGACACCGTACGCCTATTCCATCGATCTGGAAAAATGCAGCAACATCGAAGCGCTGACCCAGGTCTGTCAGGCCAATGCCATCGTTCCGGATCAATCGGAACAAACAAAGGAAGTCAATGTCGGGGCCATCATCTTGTCTCCTGGAGCGGCTGTATTTGATCCGGCCAAACTGGACAACTTTTCGTACGGTGTCCATCCCGATGTGGTGACCAGTCTCGAGTATGAGCGTATCCTTTCGGCATCGGGCCCTACACAGGGTGAGCTTGTCCGCCCGTCCAACGGGGACCAACCCAAAAAAATCGCCTGGATTCAATGTGTGGGATCCCGGGGTCTCCAAAAAGGCGCCGCGTCCTACTGCTCCAGTGCCTGCTGTATGTTTTCCCTGAAAGAGGCTATCGTCACCAAAGAACGGTTTCAACAGTCCATCGAGACGACGATTTTCTATATGGATATGCGGACATTCGGAAAAGATTATGAACAGTACCGCCATCGGGCCGAAAATGAATTCGGTATCCAATTCGTCCGCAGCCGACCACACAGTATTATTAAAGATGCGGAAACCGGAAACCTCCAAATCACCTTTGCCACCGACAATGACAGTGTCCTGCATAACGAAACATTTGACATGGCTGTATTATCAACCGGATTCTATGTCTCCGAGGATGTGCGTCAAATGAGTACCAAACTGGGGATCGAACTGAACCAGCATGACTTTGCACAGACCGGCAGTTTCAGCCCCGTTTCAACCTCAAAACCCGGTATCTTTGTGTGCGGTCTTTTCGAGAGTCCCAAAGACATTCCCGAAACCATCGTTCAGGCCAGCGCTGCCGCCTGCATGGCTTCAAAAAGTCTGGATCCTCCCCCTGATGATCCCTTAGAAAAGGAGGCTGAGCCCGTATTGCAACGGGATGTCGGTCAGGAAGAACCCAAAATCGGGGTTTTTATCTGTGACTGTGGGTTAAATATCGGCAGTGTCATCGATACGCAGAAACTCGCCGAATACGCCATCAAACTTCCCCAGGTGGCCATTTCAGAAACTGTAGGACATGGCTGCAGCAAGGAATCTCTGGTTCGGATCGAAAAGGCAATTGTGAACCGGAATCTCAATCGCGTGGTCATCGGCGGCTGCTCACCCAGAACGCACGAAACCAAATTTCAGGAGGTTTTGAAAAAAGCGGGTCTTAATAAATACCTTCTGGAAATCGCCAACATCCGGGAACAGGCTACATGGGTACACGCCGACAATCCGGTAGCAGCAAAAGCAAAGGCCGAACACCTTGTCCATATGGCGGTATCGAGTGTCAAGCAGGCTCGTCCGCTCGTTGATCACAGCCTGTCCATGAACAAAGATATTCTTGTGGTTGGCGGCGGTGTCACCGGCATGAACACCGCCCTGGCGCTGGCCGATCAGGGTTTCAAGGTATTTCTTACCGAACAATCGGCAGAACTGGGCGGGCTCGCCAAGAATATCCGCAAAACGCTCCAGGGCGAAGATGTGCAGGCTTACATGAAGATGCTTATCCAAAGAGCGCTGAACCATGACCTCATAGAAGTCATTACCGGTGCTATTATTGTGGATCACTCGGGGATGCCCGGACTCTTTAAGACGGGGATGCAGATTGCTCCCCAAATGTATTACCGTCAGATCAAACACGGCGTTACCATTCTGGCAACCGGTGCCCTGCAAAACCGGCCCCAGGAATATCTTCTGGGAGAGCACCCGGCTGTTATGAACCAGATGGATATGGATGCCCTGATCGAGGATGATCCTGAACGTATCGCCTCACTGGAAAATGTGGCAATGATTCAGTGCGTGGGCTCACGATGCCCGGACAATCCAAATTGTTCCCGCATCTGCTGCCAGACTGCCATCAAAAACGCACTCAGGATACGCGACATTAATCCGGAAGCCCGTATCTTTGTTCTGTATCGTGACATGCGGACCTATGGTTTTTCAGAAGATTTTTATCTCGAAGCCAGGAAAAAAGGTGTCATTTTTGTTTGCTATGAGAAAGATAACCCACCCATGGTAACGGCACACAACGATAAGGTAGAAGTCAATTTTACGGATCCGATTCTCGGGATGCCCATAACCTTCCTTGCGGACAATCTATGCCTGAGCACCGGATTTGTGGCGGATGACGAGGCCACAGAAGACCTGGCAATGATATTTCGACTGCAGCGCACCCATGACGGATATTTCCTTGAAGATCACATCAAGCTGAGGCCATTGGATCTGTCGATTCCCGGGTTCTTCGTCGCCGGCACAGCCCACTCGCCAAAAAATATCCGTGAGAGTATCGCCGATGCGCAAGCTGCTGCCGGCCGAGCGCAGACGCTTCTTGCCCGGAACCGCATCGAACTGGGTGCCGCCGTCGCACGCGTGGACCGGGACAAATGTGCCTCATGTCTCGTTTGTGTCAGGGCTTGCCCATTCGACATTCCCTTTATTAATGCCGAAGGATATTCGGAAATCGATCCGGCCAAATGCCATGGATGTGGTGTATGCGCTGCTGAGTGCCCGGCCAAGGCCATTCAGCTAATGCAGTTTGAAGACGATCAAATCCTGGCAAAACTGGACGGATTATTTGAAAGGATGGTTGCATGATGAATCAGTTTGAACCGGTTATCGTAGCCTTCTGTTGCCATTACTGCGCATACACTGCAGCAGACATGGCCGGTAGCCAGCGCCTCAATTACCCACCGAACGTTAAGATTGTCAGGGTACCCTGTTCAGGAAAAGTCGATGCCATCCATATTATGAAGGCATTCGAAAAAGGTGCCGATGGGGTATATGTCGCCGGCTGTCTGGAGGGAGACTGCCACTTCAAGAATGGCAATACAAGGGTCGCCCGACGTGTGGCCTACATCAAAAAGCTTTTAGATGAAATCGGCATCAATGGAGACCGGCTCGAAATGTTTTACATGTCCGCAGGTATGGGGGAACGATTTTCTCAGGTTGCCAGGGACATGACACAAAAAATTCGTGAGCTCGGGCCCAACCCGGCCATGCAGGCATTACCCTCAAAAGAAGACAAAGCGGTTGCTTAATGAACCAAAAGGAGAATGAACTAGAATGATCACTGCTGAAAGAAAACCTTTAGAAGAAATTATGGAATTCGTGAAGCCTCATGGACGGATTCTTCTCGTCGGCTGCAATGAATGCGTCACCGTGTGTGCAGCAGGCGGTCGAAAAGAGGTCGGGCTCCTGGCCTCCGCACTTCAGTTGAAATTTATGCAGGCAGGTCAGACACTGGACATCAAAGAAATGACCCTTGAAAGACAATGCGATCCTGAGTACGTTGAAGAATTGGCCCCGTTTATCGATCAGGCAGATGCGGTCCTTTCCATGGCGTGCGGGTGCGGGGTTCAGGAAGTGGCAAGGCGCTTCAAAAATATGCCGGTCTATCCTGCCCTGAACACACAATTCATGGGTGCTTCCGAGCGTCAGGGCGTCTGGGCCGAACGATGCCAGGGCTGCGGGGATTGTCTTTTGGGTTTGACCGGAGGGATCTGTCCCATTGCGCGATGCTCCAAACGACTGCTCAACGGCCCATGCGGCGGCTCCACCAACGGGAAATGTGAAATCAGCCCGGAGGTTGACTGTGTCTGGCAGCTTATATGGGATCGATTGAAAGCATTGGGAATGGAAGACAGATATGAAGATATTATGCCTGCAAAAAATTGGCAAACCAGCAGGGGCGGCGGTCCCCGAAGAATAATTAGAGAGGATTTGGCAGAATGAAAACCGAAAGTGTACTGGAAAAAGTATTGGCATCGGGCAACCTGGCAGTTACCTCTGAGTGTGGCCCACCGCGAGGCGCCGTTCCTGAAAAGGTAAAAGAAAAAGCGGAAATGCTCAGAGGATATGTGGATGCGGTAAACATTACCGACAATCAGACGGCGATGGTTCGGATGTCGAGCTTTGCCGCATGCGTCATTGTCCGGCAAATGGGCCTTCATCCCATCCTGCAGGTCGTCACCAGGGATCGAAACCGTTTGGCCATTCAGAGCGATATTCTGGGTGCCTATTCTCACGAAATCGACAACATGCTGTGCCTGTCTGGAGATCACCCGCACTTTGGCGATCATCCCGAAGCCATGAATGTTCATGATATCGATTCGATTCAGTTTGTTCAGATGGTTAAAACCATGCGGGACCAGGGGAAATTTCAAGGCGGCGGCGATATACTGAACCCACCGAAGATGTTCATCGGTGCAGCTGCAAACCCCTTCGCAGACCCCTTTGAGCTTCGTGTGGCCCGCCTGGCAAAGAAAGTCAAGGCTGGAGCCGACTTCGTTCAGACCCAGTGCATCTACAATCTGGATAAGTTCGAACAATGGATGCAGGGTGTCAGGGACAGGGGACTTCATGAAAAGGTCTATATTCTGGCGGGGGTAACGCCCATGAAGTCAGCGGGTATGGCCCGCTACATGAAAAACAAGGTGCCGGGCATGGATGTTCCGGATGAAGTCGTCAAGCGTATGGCGGGCGTCCCCAAAGAAAAACAGGCCGACGAGGGCATCAAGATCTGTGTCGAAACCATCCAACGGCTGAAAGAAGTGGAAGGCGTCAGCGGTTTTCATATCATGGCCATCGAATGGGAGCAGAAAGTCCACGAGATTACAGAAAAAGCGGGGCTGTATCCACGTCCCGTGGTTTAATTTTACCGTTGCCGGCAGTTCCTGTACAACAAGTCCGGCATAGCATCGAATAAAAACAGGCTATATCAAGGAGGAAAATAAATGAGCGAAAAACAACTTGTACTGGTGGTAGACGACGATCCGGATTTGGTCGAATCCGTATCCATGAAACTTGAGAGTGAAAACTTTAAAGTCGCCAAAGCCTACGATGGCGTGGAAGCCTGGGATAAAATCAAGGAAGAACGGCCGGCTCTCATTATTCTCGATGTCATGATGCCGAGGAAAAATGGGTATGAACTGTGTGACGAGCTTAAAAAATCAGAAGAATATAAGGATATTATCGTCGTCCTTCTGACAGCAGTAGCCGATGCGGTCACCTCCACAAGCTTTACGCATATGGACGGGAAAACGACCCTGGCCGATGATTTTATCCCGAAGCCTATCGAACTGGACAGGCTTATGGAAATAGTTAAAGAAAATCTGGAATAAGATGGGAAATAAAATCAGGGTTGATGGCATCAAACTGAGCCAGGAACTCATTCAGATCAATATTTTAACAAGACCAGGAATAAAAGATTTAAATACCCGTTTCTTACGGTCCATGGCTGAAAATCGAATCAATTGTCCGATTCTCTTTTATTCGGCCATGGGCCGCCGTTCTCAAAGCGCTGTTTGTATCACTTCGGAGGATTTCGATCGGCTGAATCAAATGCTGTCGCTGGATCCTGATCTGGAAGAAAGCGTACAGTTTATATCACCTGTGGGAGCCATGTCCCTGTTCCCACACAAGTTTAGTCTTAAATTTTGGGGATGTCTGATGCATGTCTTCGGGAAAGCCGACCTGCCGATTTATGGAATGGCTACTTCTTTATCTGCGCTGACACTGACCACCGATTTTCAGATGCTCGATGGCGCCATTGAGTCACTCAAGCCGTATATCAGCCTGCCCCCGAATCATGCACCCTTTAGATCACAGCTTCACATAAAAGCAATCTAGCAATTTTCTGTCGGGAGGTTGTCGAGTGGAAACCATCGCTGTTTACTGGGAAAATAAGGTTAAAACTTACGGCTTCGAGATAGAGCGTGACCTGTCCCTGTTCCAGGTCTCAACAGAGCCCCATGAACTGACCGTCCTGGGTTCGGTGCTATTTAACGATATCAGCGGTATCCGTTTCAGATGGGTACTGGTACAGCCGTCATCCCGGCAACGGTTGAACATCTATCTGCTTCTCAATCAAAAATGGGCGCCATCGATACCGGTGCTCATGGAACATACCCGGGAAAACGTCATCGAGCTCGATCTGCAGACAACATCACCGGTAGAAATGGTCTGTTTTCACGGACCCCATTTTGGAGACCGGTATGGCATTGCCGATACAGCCCTGGGCACACTTCGCAGAAAAGGGCTGCCGATTCTGGCTGCCGGATGCGTCGGTGCTTCGGTATATATCGTCATTCCGGAACAGCGTTCGGCAGAAGTTAAGCAGGTCCTTTCAAGCGTTTTCGAGGCACCTAATGAATAACAAAATCATCGACGAAATGGATTGGCGCGTTCGGGTATTCGATTCCCTGTCGTTTCCCACACTGATAATGACACCCGATCGAAAAATTGTTACCGCCAACCAGATTTTTCTTCAAAAACACCGCCTGGATGACCAGCAGGTTGTAGGTAAGTACTGTTATGAAGTTTTTTACCGAAAGGAAACCTGCCCGAACGAAATCTGTCCCTTTAACAAAGTCCTCACAGAAAAGATCGGCCAGACCATCATTCAACGAACCGCCTCATTGACCGGCAAAATGTTCTGGGAGGATCGGGTTTTCTCTCCAATTCTGGATAATGACGGCAACGTTGCTTATATTATGGAGAGTGTCAGGGATATCACCCGTCTGAAAAACCTTGAATACACCCTGAAAGAAACCGAGGCTTTTCTGACGAAAATTATTCACGGATCACCGGTTGCCATTGTGGCGGCAGACAGCTATGCCAATATTCTCCTTATGAATCCTGCGGCCGAGGAACTGTTCGGCTATACACAGAGAGAAGCGGTTACCCAGATTTCCGTGCCGGACCTCTACCCCGCGGGCAAGGCCAAAAGTATCATGAAGCAACTACGCAGCCGGAAGCTCGGTGGAAAAGGAAAGCTGCTGAGCACGAATGCCACCATCCTGAATGTCGAGGGCCAGGAGATTCCGGTGGAGTTGAATGCCTCCATTATATACGATGATGGAACGGAAGTGGCCACGGTCGGTATCTACAAAGACCTGCGACCCATCATTGTCATGGAAGAAAAACTCAAAAAAGCGGTTGTTCAGATCGCCCAGTCGGATAAAATGGCATCCTTGGGAAAACTGGCTGCCGGTGTGGCGCATGAAATTAACAATCCCCTCACCGGAATTCTGATGTATGCGCACATCGCCAAAGATATCCTGAGCGAAAACGGCCCACCCCAAAAGGAACTTGATTATATCATCGAAGATGCCGAACGATGCAGCGGTATCGTAAAAAACCTGCTCACCTACAGCCGGCAAACCATCCATTCCGAAAAAGACATACAACCCGCAAATGCGCTGGTGGAAGAGAGTCTGAAGCTTATCCGGGACCAGAAACTGTTCTTGAACATCGACTTGGTCAAACAACTTTCGGAAGAAGAAATATACATCAATGTCGATAAAAACCAGATGAATCAGGTCATCATCAACCTGGTCATGAACGCTGTCGATGCCATGGATAAAAAAGGCACCCTCACGCTTCGGACCTATCGGCATAAGAAAAAGAGCGAAATTCACTTTGAAATATCAGACACGGGTAGCGGTATCCCGGATAAAAACCTGCCCCGAATATTCGATCCTTTTTTCACCACCAAAGAGCAAGGGCAAGGCACCGGGCTTGGGTTGAGCACCGTATATGGAATCGTTAAGGAAAATCACGGGCATATTTCGGTCAAGGATACCGGCCCCCATGGAACGACTTTTTTACTGATATTCCCACAAGATAAAGACGCATCTGAAAATAAAATGATTGGAACGATTTTATGAAACGCGATGTCCCGGGAGTTGTCATAAATATGTACCGAATGAGTCCCGCAGCTCCAGGAGATTCCATATTTTTTTCAAAAGGACATATCATGATCAATCTGCATCACTAGCGTAGTGCCCTGCCGGATCGATGATGTTTCCAAGGCCTCATTTTAATACCATTCGGCCGTATTTCATCATCAATCCGGTGGGCACAAGATATGGCTTCGTTTGATATGTCCTTTTGAAAAAAATATGGAATCCCCTTTGCGGAGTAACCGGAACGTTATTTTGACAAATGCTATAAAACCATCGATTCGTAAATATGATAACGTATTTATTCACTCAGGACTTAGTGCTGAGTGAATAAATTTGGAAGGGTTAAGGAAATAAAAAATGCCGGAACAAACAAAAACGGTGAATGAATACATACCCAAAATCCTGGTCGTTGACGATGAAAAACGAATTCGCGATAGTTGTCACACCGTACTGACCAACAAAGGCTACACGGTGGCCTGTGCCGAAAGTGGGAAGCAGGGGCTTCAAATGATCGATGATGAACATTTTGACATCATTCTGCTCGACCTGATGATGCCGCAAATGTCCGGTCTGGAGGTTCTTCCCAAAATCAAAAATGACCATCCAGATACCGTTGTCATCGTTATTACCGGATATTCTACGGTCGAGCACTCCATCGAGGCCATGAAGGCAGGGGCTTTTGATTTCATTCCCAAACCCTTCTCCCCCAAAAAGCTCAAGGTGGTGGTATCCAAAGCGATTGAGCACATGCGGGCGCTCAAGGATATTGCCGAGGAAAAATCGAGAATGCGGGGCTTGATCAACCGCCTTTCGGCCGGTGTCGTGGCAACGGACGCTCGGAAACAGGTCGTGTTGGCAAACCCGGCCTTACGCAATATGATGAATTATCACAGTAAGCATTTCATCGGCCACCCCATTGAATCCCTTATCGGTAACCCAGCGCTGATAAAAATGATCGACCAGGCGCTTACCATGGACACGGATGCGCCCGCAGAGTTGACCGATGAAATTGTGTTGAACGACGGTTCAGAGCAGAAAGACATCGTTTTAAATGTTCGTTGTGGCCCCATCAGAGATCGTATCGGATCAACGCTTGGGACGATTACCGTGCTGCACGACATTACCGTCCTCAAAAAAATGGATCAGATGAAATCTGACTTTGTTTCCCTTGTATCCCATGAAATCCGCAGTCCCATGAACTCGGTTCTCATGCAAATCAAGGTCATCCTGGACGGTCTGGCAGGTGATGTTACTGATAAACAGCAGGAAATGCTGACCCGGGCCTCTTTAAAGATCCACAGCCTGGTCGATATGGCCTCTGACCTCCTCGATCTTTCCAAAATTGAATCCGGTCTGATCACCCTGGAAAAAAAACGCATCCAATTCAACGAACTCATTCATGAACAGGTCATTTTCCATTTGGAAACCGCCGGGGCGAAACAGATCGATATCCACTTTGATCCCTCGCCCGACCTCCCTCCTGTTCACGCAAACCAGCAAAACATGGAAGAGGTCCTGTCAAATCTCATCTCCAATGCCATCAAATACACACCTGAGGGCGGCAAAATTCATCTGACATCAACCTTTGAGAATGGCTATCTTTGTATCTCTGTGACGGATACGGGATTGGGTATCCCTCCCGAAGATCTGGATCTGGTGTTTACCCGGTTCCATCGCGTCAAAAATGAAAAAACCCGTTATATCACCGGAACGGGTCTGGGTCTCGCCATCGTAAAAAGTATCATCGAAGCCCACCACGGAACCATCGATGTCAAAAGCACTCTGGGCAAAGGAAGTATTTTTAGCGTCTATATCCCGCACGAACAACCTTAGGGTTCGCACAAAAATAACTTCACATTTTTGCATCTCAGCTTCAGCTCATCTTTGGCCGATGCCTCATTCCCAAAATCCGCGAAATAGCCCGCTATTCCTGTGGATTTGCTCATTCGGATCAGCCAAACCTCAACCAAATCTGAACGCCAATTCTGTTAAGTTTTTTTTGCGCGAGCCCTTAGGGTTCAATATTCGTCGATGAACGTTTCAAGCGTGGTCATCCCGAGGTGGCAGGCCGATACCGGATTCCACTGGCACTGGGCACTTATATCAACACCTTCCTGGATAACCGAAATGGGGCGGTCGGAAGATACAACGACCACCAGAAGGTTTTTATGCTCGTATGTAAAGCGGAGGGCGGAATTGAACCGGGCTCCCCTTGCCCGATCTTCCCCGGGAATGGTTCGCCCATCCAGCAGACACGCAAAAGCATGCAGATTTAAATCCTGCGCGATGTGCAATGCCCCATCCACCTTGGCCAGAGACATGGCCAGTTCAAGATGGCAGTCTTCCCTGAGATCCAGCGGCGGCAACAGTTTTTGGCCGGCTATTTTTTCGATTTTCTTGTTTAAATCGATGATGAGGGTACAGCCGAATTTTTGACCCTCCGCATGATGAACAATGCTGCAAATGATTTTATAAAGTTGGTTGCCGATTTCAGAATCGATGGGTGTTTCCAATAAGGCTTCTTCCACCTGTACCAACTTTGCCTGGTGAGTGGTGGATTTATATACGCCATCTGAAAAACTGCAGACCGCCTCGCCATTGAGCCGAATAAAACCGTGACGCCCCCTGAAATCTGCAACGATACAGAACTCCTCGATGATCTCATTCGATATACCGACAATGGTCGATCCCTGGGAGACGAGTTTTCTTTCTGATTGCTCCACCGCCTGGAGCAGCTTACGGACATGCTTGAAATTTTCAATATTCGGCTGCTCCATTTCCGGAAAACGGATAACGAAATTCATACGTGAAAGTGTTGATGGATCGATAAAAACGAGCTGTCCCCTGGGCCAGGCGCCTTCCTCCCTGGTGTTGAAGATGCCCAGAATAGCGTCGAGTATCGGATAGACTCGCAGTTGGGTATCCCAGCCCAGCTTCAGGTTCATTTCATCGACGATAAAGTCCCGAACGGCGTGTGAGGCATATTCCCGAAGAAAGCTGCCGGAGATACCGGTATAAAGAGATTTTTCATTGGCAATGTCGTGGGAAAATCGCCAGGCAGCATGTTCCAGCCATCTTTCAGAGGGGCCTACTGCGCACATGTCGGGATGATGTTCAGTAAACCACATCTGGTAAAACACTGAACTGGAGCGTCCCCCATAAGATATGATGCCGGCCAGCTGAAGGTTTTTTTCCGGCGCCATGTGAAAGGATCCGTTTTTCAACAACGGTGTTAGCGATCGCTTCCGCCAGTCATCGCTGTCGATAAAAAGCTCTTTGAACCGGGGTTCATGCCCCCTCAGAAGGTTTTGCGGGTCATATATACAGACAGGGGCATCGGGTGTAATGGCGTAAACGACGGCTGCGCGGCTGGGGCCGGAGAAATGAGACAGCCCTTCCCGCAAACCATCGGTGGTCTCGGCAATGCATTTGCAGATAAAAATTTCATCCAGCATAATATGCTTCTTCCTAATTTAGGGGAAGATGTCTCAATGAAGGCGGAGATCTATGATACGCCCACCGGCAAGGCGATTTTGGGCGCTTTACCCATTAAGTCTACTGCCAATGTCTGGGGTGACGAAATCTACTTTGACATACCGGTCATAATGGATTCGGAGCCCGATGCCAGGGAAATCGTTGCGGTGGGCGATCTTGGATACTGGCCCGTAGGTTCAGCCTTCTGCATATTCTTTGGCCCGACACCGGTGAGCCAGGGGGAAGAGCCACACGCCTACAGCCCTGTCAATATCTTCGGTAAAGTTGTGGGAGATGCCACAACTTTCAAACAAGCAGGCGCCGGTTCACTGGTTCGAGTTGTCCAGGCGTAATCAACCCCATAGTTGCATAAACAACATGGCAAATACTATATACGGAAAACACTACTCGGTTGCCAACCGGTCGAACACTTCAACCTTCACCCCAGGACAGGTATGGAATGATATACCGGTCAACTGGGATAAGGATATGGAAGCTTTCATTGCCGCTTCGACATCGGGCATTTTCACGCAGAACAGAAGATCATATTCACCCAGCAATGCGTATACACCGTTGACTTCGCCGCCAAGCTGCCTGATGGTATCGATGGCCTTCTCTGTTCTATTGATGCTGATTTCCTTGATGGCTTCAGATGTGTAGTTACCAAACATGAAAAAGGTTGCCATGTTTATTCTCCTTTAAAGCAGCTACGATGAGTATGATACATTTCCCGGAAATATGTGGAAAAGATCAAACCTCCCAATATCGAGTAGTTTCAAAACCCGTTTAATTGGAGATTATGTCATAACTTTCTGATTTATAGCCTTTTTGTTTGTGGACATGAAATGTTAGGATTCTGCTCTCGTAATGTTCAACATATTCCTTAAGGCGTTGTTTGGCTCGTTGAAATTTTTTACTTTGTAAATTGCCGACCAGGTTGTCCACATCCCTGGCCCTGCCTTCACAGATAATACCGGGTCCATCTCCAATAAGGACTTCCCATTCACTGGCGACGGAAATGCCTAAATCTTCGAGAAGAGGATAGAATTCATTTATGACGTATTGGCCGTACTCTTTCTTCTTGCCGCTGATAAGATCCCACATTTGGATAAACTTCACTGTTTCTGAGTGGATATCTGTAGAATATGAATCTATTTTACCGGTCTTCACGAGAACCTTGGTTTTGTAATTTTTAACATACTTCAACAACTGGGCCTTTATTTCCTTGTATGTCGGATGCTGCAATGCTTTCTCAAGCTGATCCAGATCATTGCTGACACATTCAAAGAAAATTTCACTGTAGGCACCCACAAGCACACACCACCCGGCCACGGTATGCAGTCCGAGCTTGTTAACTTTTGGAATAAATTTATTGATAATAAATTTTTCGTAATCGTTTCTCCGGCCATGAATAACGGTCCAATAGTGGTTTAATTTAACTGGCATAGCTTACCCCCTTCCTCTATAATTGAAGAGTGCCCTGCAGCCCCGCCTTTAAGGCGAGATTCCTCGAAAACTACAAGAAATGTTGTGCTAAACGACAGGTCTTCGTGACTTTGTTAGGATCTTTCTCGATTTGATCGTTCGCTAACCCCGCGGCAAACAACGGGGAATGCGCTTGCTGTTGCGGTTCATATGGGCAGTAAAAATACACCAGACGTCGATGTGCAAATGATTTGCCGGCGGATATGGAATAAGAGAAAAGAAGAGAAAGTCAGGTGGCAATCAGGTTGCGATAGTAATGATGGCCGGCAAGCACTATAATTTGAGATACTTAAACAATAATGAAATGATAATAAAAAGTCAAATGATAATAAATTCATTTCACGACTTTATGAAACACAACGTTGTCGCTCCTTGGTATCTTACCGTAATTAATAGTTGAACCGAAAAAGCGAGCGCGTTCCCCGTGACGGCTCAACTTGTCTTCGACCTTGAGCTCAGACCGAAAGGAGGCCTTCGAGCAAGCCTCAGCCGAACTCCTCGCTGACAAGTCTTGCTGCGAGGTTCTTCAATTGACGATTTTTATGCACAAATTTCCAAGCATCGTGTGTGGACGTTTTATGCCCCCCTTACATAGTAATTGCGCATCATTCCCATGTCTTCATGCTCCAGGTTGTGGCAATGGTAAAGGAACAAACCCGGGTAATCATCGAATTCTACCAGAATCCGGATACGCTCACCCGGCATCAGCAGAACCGTGTCTTTCCAGCCATCATCCACATAGCCCTGGTGCCTCACGCCGCTTCGCCCGATGACCCGGAACTGTTTGCCGTGCAGGTGGATGGGATGCGGCATGCTCATCATACCACCGCCACTGTTATGGAACTCCCAAATCTCTTTGGATCCCAGCTGAACGATCTCATCATCAGCCACACCTTCCATTTGAAACGTGCGACCATTGATCGTCCACCGCATATGTCCTGCCTTGAGATAAAATTGTCGGGGGCGGTTATAATTGTCAGCGTCATTTTCTTGAATGGATTCCATCTCAGAAAGTTTCTGTGGCAACGGCCTTCCGACCGTCACAGACTTGGTGACTTTTATTATGAATAAAGAGACCTTCGCCCCGTTGGGAAGACCTTGATCGGCACCCCTCCTTCCGCCCATCATCATACCACGCCCCATTCTCCCCCCATCAAAAGGAAGGCTGATGAGAGCGGTTTCGTAGCCAACAGGACGATCACTGAAATCGGACCATAGCTCTATTCTTTCTCCAGGAGCTAAAAACACATAGGAACGGGAAACAGGTTTTTCCAGCAATCCGCCATCTGTACCGATGATGACGAGCGGACTGCCGTCCTGCCATGCCAACCTGTAAATTCGCGAATTGGATCCGTTTAACAGACGTAATCGATAGGCGGTGGTCGATACGGGCAGGGTGAAATCGGGTCTCCCATTGACCAGAATCGAATCGCCCAGAAAACCGGTCATCTGCGCCATCCTGTTCCCGGATGTGTATAGCAGCTGGTTGTCACGATCAAATGCCCGGTCCTGAATCACCAGAGGAACATCATATTCACCATCGGGCAACCCCAATGATTGCTCTTTAGCATCAGATACAAGAAAAAGACCTGCCAGACCGTCATATACCTGTGGCCCTGTTCGTCCGTGGGGGTGGGGGTGATACCAGTAGGTTCCGGCTCTGTTTTTGATCTCGAACTCGTATAGATAGGATTTCCCCTGGGGAACCACATATCGTGGATGCCCGTCCATAACGGCAGGAACATGCAGACCATGCCAGTGAACAATGGATTCTTCCGGAATTGAATTGGTAAATCGAATCCGTATTTTCTCTCCCTGATGCGCTTTTATGATCGGGCCAAGGTAGCTTCTTGGGAGCTCGACCACCCTATTTTTGTCGCCCTTGTTAACCGTGGCATGATATTGCCATATCTGTGTGGCCGGTCCCGGAAACATCGCCAAATCACCTGGCTTGGCCACAAGGGAAATATCAAGATCGGGTACAAACCCTGTCTCTTGATTGACCTCTAGATGTTCTCCCGCGGCTGATTGACCTAATAATGGCCAGAAACCACCTGCCATCAGGCCAAGGGTCCCATAACCAGCCAGTTTCAGAAACTGTCTTCTGTCATTTCCGTCCTCGATCCATAAATCCCTATGTGATTCTTTCATGATATACTCCGTTGCCGAAAAATCAATCCACTCCCCAAAAGTCACAGGGCGGCCAATAAATGGCCGCCCCCGTCGTAAGCGCCGTCATTGTTTTTTTAAGCTTATTACCAGCAGTAGCCGCCGCCTCCGTTATATCCATAACCCGTCATCGCACCACCGGATCTCATCATCGAGCCACCGTATCCCATCCTTGGGCCGCCGGATCCCATCCTTGGACCGCCGGATTTAAATCCACGGCCAGCGTTCGGGTTCAGTTTTCTCATTTCAACCATATTCTCGATGCGCTTCTGATCGAACTGGGACTGCAGATCAGAAATTTCTTTTTGTAAACGGGATGCCTGGGCCACATCCGGCTCATCTTTGGCCAATTCGTTCTGCAACTCACGCTCTTTTTCAAAGAGGCTGGTTCTGATATCCTGGGTTTCCTTGAAAAACGCTTCTCTTTTCTGCTCGAACTGCTTGTATTCTTCCGGGTTCATTTGGCCAACAGGTCCATTCCCGTAAGCACCTTGATAATGCATGTTTCCGCGATGCTGACCCCATCCCCTACTGCCATGGGCAAAAGCGTTGATGCCGATTCCGAGTACTGCAATTGAAGTGATGGTGATAATAACATTTCTTAGTGTAAACATTTTCGTTTCCTCCTTGGGTTGATTTTTGGTTCAATGTTGCTCGTTAATCGAACTGCTTGGATAGTAGAGCAAACAGCATGCCAGTCGCGTAAATAAACCATATAAATTGTACTATCCTATTGTTATTGTTCAGAAAATAAAATATTAGAAGATTTGATCGAAAGAGGATTATCGTTGAAGCATACATGTGGTCGTATAAATTTTACCCGGTTGCATTTATCAAAACAAGAGTAGTATATTTATTACCCGATACCACAACATGACCATCGGAGAGATGGAATCAATTATCCTTTCTAAACTTGGATCAAAATTTATTGATCGTTGTAGGTAGACATCCTCGACACAGTGAAACATACAACGCAAAGTCTATGCCAATGATATCCATTGATAGTGGCTATCAGTTTTAACTGATTGTTTTTTTAGTTTATTTTGTTTTTTCAGGATGGAAGGTCTGGGTGTCGATCCCCAGCATCTGCCGGAAGCGTGTAAAAAAAACCCTTGGATTCATGATAGGACTGATGGAGCGGAGTGTATCCACCCTTCCAGCTTTCCACTATTCCATCATTCCAATTGTGAACGAAGCGAGCTAAGTTCTTTTATCCAACCCATAGCTTTTCAATTTATTGTGCAGGGTCTTTCGGGTAACCCCTAAACGGCGGGCAGCTTCAGCTTTATTTCCGTCACTGGCTTTCAGGGTGGCCAGTACAGCCTCTTTTTCAATTTCCTCCAATGAACGCGTGCCGTCCGTTATGGGTGCCGCAATGGCTGTCGCTGCTTCAAGATCTGGATATTTTTCGGTGATATTCAGTGGTAACTGTTTCTCGGTAATATGCTCACCGGAAAGCAGAATGACAGCCCGCTCGATAGCGTTTTCCAGCTCTCTGACGTTTCCGGGCCAGTCATACTTGAGCAACATATCCATGGCCAAAGGAACAAAACCCTTAACAGGTTTGCGGTTTTTCTCAGCAAATTTTTCAAGGAAATGCTGGGCCAACAGGGGGATGTCCTCCTGTCTTTCCCTCAGTGGCGGCACATTCAAAGGCATGACGTTCAGGCGATAAAAAAGGTCTTCCCGGAAATGACCTTCTGCAACATCGGATTCCAGGTCACGGTTGGTGGCGGCAACGACCCTTACATCAACTTTTATGGTCTCCTCACCACCCACACGTTGTATCTCCCTTTCCTGGAGAACCCGCAAAAGTTTGGCCTGCATCGTGGAAGGCATTTCACCAATTTCATCCAGAAAGATGGTGCCGTGATGAGCCAGCATAAATCTACCTTCGCGACGTTTATCCGCGCCTGTGAAGGCACCCTTTTCGTGCCCGAAAAGCTCTGATTCGAGCAGTGTTTCAGCAATGGCTGCACAATTGACAACCACCAGTGATTGTTCCCTGCGCGGGCTGTTGAAATGCAGCGATCTGGCAATCAATTCTTTGCCGGTACCGCTTTCCCCGGTAATTAACACGGTTGCCTCGGAGGGGGCGACCATGGACACCATCTCCAATAGTTTTTTCATCGGCCGGCTCCGGCCGATGATATTCTCAAGGTCATAGTCCCCTCGCAGATATTCCTTTAAAGCCCTGTTCTCCTCTTTGAGCCCGGCATGCTCGCCGGCCCGTTCGATGGTGAGCTTCAGGACTTCAAAATCCAGCGGTTTCATCAGATAATCATAGGCTCCGGACTTCAATGCCTCCACCGCTGTGTCCACGGATGAATAGGCCGTCATGATAATAACGGGAATCGTGGGGTTGTAGGCTTTGATTTGCTTAAGCGCTTCGATGCCGCTCATGGTTGCCATACGAACGTCCATTAAGATAAGATCCAGGGGCTGAGATTTTACCGCATCCACAGCGACATCTCCGTCAACGGCGGTTTCAACCATATAACCCCAACTCCGAAGAATGGTCTTGAGTGAAACCAGATGACCGGGATCGTCATCCACGATCAATATTTTGGTTGTTTTAGGCGATACCATCATAACCTCCAGTTTGTTTCACCCTATAGTTGTATAAACAACATGGCAAAGTATAGATAATATGTTGTTATTATATGTATTATCGTAGAAATAACGCCATTGCCTGGATATTCCCCCAGGTGAATTCTAAGGATGGTGTCTTTTTTGCCATGTTGTTTACCCTTGCGGGAAAGCCGGAGAACTTCAGATCCTACGTTGCTGAGGGTTCGAAGTAAAAAACTACGACTTCACCCTCAGGCGCCTTAACTCTGAAGCCCTCCGGCTTTTACAACGATAGGGTTCACCGAGTTGACCCCAAGGTTTGCGGTTGACAGGGAATCGTGATCGTAAAAGATGCCCCTTCACCGATAGTGCTATCCACCACTATCTGTCCCTGATGGGCTTCGATAATTTTGTAGACAATGGCAAGACCCAGCCCGGTCCCTCTTTTCTTGGTGGTAAAATAAGGATCGAAAATGTTGTTGAGCTGTTCGGGCGAAATTCCCGTGCCGGTATCCTTCACAATAATGTTGACATAATCGGCTGTGCCTGCAGTGCATTGCACGGTCAGGGTGCCGCCGTTCTCCATGGCCTGGATGGCATTGATATAAAGGTTGAGCAGACACTGGGCCAGCCGGTCCGAATCTATCCATGGGGGGCAGATATCCTTTTGCGTATGCAGCTCGATATCGATGTTCTTATTGGTAGCATCCTGTTGGATCAGTTGTATGGAACGCGACAGCAGCAATTCAATATCCTGAGACTGTCTTTTCAGATCCGAGGGCCTCGCAAATTCCAACAATTCGGTGATGACCCGGTTTAAACGATCCACTTCCTGTATCATGACCTCCGCCGCATCTCTTGCTTCGCTTCCCACTTCAAATTGCCCGGAGAAAAAAGTGGCCAGCGCCTTGATGGAACTCAGTGGATTTCTGACCTCGTGGGCTACGCCGGCAGCCAAGCCACCCATGGCGGCCAGTTTTTCCTGTCGGCGAATTTCATCCTCCAATCCACGAATCTCGCTCAAATCCCTTAATATCAGGACCTGCCCCACAAAATCTCCCGAGTCATTCGTTATGCGAGTGGCACTGACACTGACCGGTACGCTTTTGGCTCCAGAAAAGATGCATTCCATTTCCTGCTCGATGATTGCCTGCCCCTGATCGAGTTGCTTCTGAAGGCCGCACAAACTTTTGGGCAGAAGTGCATCCGGTTTTTGTTTTAGGACACGCAATTTACTTAGACCGGTGATGGACTCGGCAGCAGCATTGAAAAAAGTTATCCGTCCCGACCGATCGGTGGCAATCAAACCCACGGGCAAATGACTCACCACTTCGTCGGCAAAAGCACTGGTATCCTGCAAAGATTTTTTGGCAACCCGATAACTGTACATCCAAAACAGAGATATAACTCCGCCAAAACCCAAAACAAGCATGATTACGGACAATACCACCGTGTTCCGAATATCGCTTTGGATTGCCTCTTCAAATGGCGTGATGTCCAGCCCTACGATAATCAATAACTTCTGGCGTTTTTCCGTTGAAAACCAATCATTGGAGGAATCGGATGTCATGCCATGCCGTTTCATCATGGACTGCATACGTCCAAAAGGCTTCTTCCCGTCGAACGTCAGCGGGCGAAAATGACGATGGACTTCAAATACTCGCTGCTGATCACTCAGCGTCACCAATTCCCAATTTTCAAGTTCATCCGGTCCAAGATGCGTTATCTGACGATCCTGATCAAAAGGCTTATCGATCTTTAAAGGGTCACTGTGAGCTACTGCACGACCGCCTTGATCAATAACCGCCATATAGAGAACATCCGGCAGGCGAGCAGTTTCCTCGAGCAGTCGCTGTATCTGTTGACCGCCCCACCTCATTCCCATCATTCCCGTTCGGGCACCTGCTTCCACGGCTCGAATGAGAGCAGCACCTTTGGCGCTCATCAACTCCGACATGTAACGCCGCTCCCGGTTGGTGTTTTGAAATGCCAGCACCATAACGACAATCAATAAAATGACGGTCAACCCCAGAATGATCCAAGGCGATGTTTGCATCCCCGTGCGCAGGCTGCCCTTGGAAGTTTGCATAATGGTGTTTCCTTTCAGTTCGGTTATCGGATGTCTTCTCGAACACTGGTTATCAAACCTAAGACCTTCCGTATAAATTGTAAACACATTTTCCGGTAAAAATAAACTGTGTGTAATATTTATACGAACATAAATTCGTTTCACGAATTTATTAAACGCGACGTTGT
>JAOZSO010000200.1:0-6342 GCA_029939655.1 Desulfobacterales bacterium | reverse complement strand
TAGCGGCGCAGCCGCGTCTAAGAAGTTTGCCCCAGGCAAAATTATTTTTCCGCCAAGCGTGCAGCACCGACCACACGCTCACCTTTTTCTATATCGATCAGTGTCACACCCTGAGTATTCCGGCTGATGACAGAGATACCCTTGATGGGCATCCGGATAATCTTGCCTATATCCGTCATGAGCATCAGGTCATCATCCTCTTCCACCAGCAATATCGAGACAACTTTTCCGTTCCTTTCGCTGGTTTTGATTGTAATGACACCCAGACCACCCCGTTTTTGGATTGGGTACGCATCAATCGATGTTCGCTTCCCATATCCGTTCTGGGTTGCTGTACACAACGTCTGCCCGTGACCCATGACCTCCATACCGATGATGGTGTCTCCGGAAAGCAGCCGCATCCCGCGGACTCCCTGGGCCACCCTGCCGGTCGGACGGACATCGGATTCATGAAAACGGATCGACTTTCCTTCCACCGAACCCAAAAACACATTCCGGGTTCCATCCGTTATCCGGGCGGAAATAAGTTCGTCACCCGTTACCAGGCTCAGCGCAATAATACCACCCACACGCGGTCGGCTGTAGGCCATGAGATCCGTCTTTTTCACCAGTCCGTTCTTGGTCGCCATGATAATATAGGATCCCGGATCAAATGAAGGAACATCGAGAACCGTCGCCAGTTCCTCATCCTTTTCGAGATTCAGAAGGTTGACAATGGCCTTCCCCTTGCTCAAACGCCCTGCCTGGGGTATCTCGTACACCTTGCGCCAGTAAACCCTACCCTTGTTGGTAAAAAAGAGAAATGTGTGATGGGTCGAAGCAACGAAGAGGCGTTCGACAAAATCTTCCGCCTTCGTCCCCATGGCGGTCTTTCCTTTGCCTCCACGCCGCTGGTTGTGGTACAGCGTAATGGGGTTACGTTTGATATAGCCACTATTGGAAATGGTAACCACCATGTCTTCTTCAACGATCATGTCCTCGATGGTCAGCTCACGCGTCGCTTCTATGATCTCGGTTCGACGGGAATCACCGTATTCGCTCCTGATTTCGACCAGCTCTCCTTTGATGATGCTCAAGACCAGTCTTTCACTCCCCAGAATTTCCTTGAAATAAGCGATATCCTTCAACAGGCTGACATACTCATCATTGATCTTGTCTCTTTCAAGGCCTGTCAATCTCTGGAGGCGCATATCCAGAATGGCCTGGGCCTGCAGTGGGGACAAATCAAATTCTTTCATCAGCCGGGTCTTTGCCTCGGGTGGTGTCCTGGAGCTGCGGATAAGCGCCACGATTTTATCCAGGTGGTCCAATGCGATTTTCAGACCTTCCAGGATATGGGCTCTGGCTTCGGCCTTGTTCAGGTCGTAGCGTGTCCGCCGGATGATTACCTCTTTGCGGTGCAGAATAAAATAATCCAGAAGCGCTTTCAAGTTCATTACTTCGGGTTGTTTGTTAACAACCGCAAGAAAAATGATTCCGAATGTATTTTCTAACTGGGTATGTTTATATAGCTTGTTGACGATGACGCCTGCCACCTGGTCCTTTTTCAAACCCAGGGCGATACGCATGCCGTCCCGGTCAGACTCGTCTCTGATAAATTTGATGCCTTCCAGGTGCTTTGACCGCATCAACTCGGCCACTTTTTCTATTACACGGGACTTGTTGACCTGGTAAGGAATTTCTGTGATGACAATGGTCTCACTGCCGGTTCGCTTGTCCTTTTCGATATTGGCACGCGCCCGGATACGAATAATCCCCCGGCCGGTATGATAGGCGTCCGTGATCCCCTTTGTGCCATGAATAATGCCCGCGGTGGGGAAATCAGGCCCCGGCATATGTTCCATGAGTTCATCGATGGAAATGGCAGGGTCATCGATGAGGGCGGTGATGGCATCAATGAGCTCACATAGATTGTGCGGTGGTATGTTGGTTGCCATACCCACGGCTATACCGGAGGATCCGTTTGCCAGAAGAGCTGGAATCCTGGTCGGCAGAACAGACGGCTCGGTCATGGATTCGTCATAGTTGGGAATCAGGTCGACCGTGTCCTTCTCCAGGTCCATGAGCATCTGATGCGAAAGCTGCATCATTCGAATCTCGGTATACCGCATAGCTGCGGCCGAGTCTCCATCCACGGATCCAAAGTTGCCCTGCCCGTCCACCAGCGGGTATCGCATGGCAAAATCCTGCGCCATCCGGACAATGGTATCGTAAACGGCGGTATCCCCATGGGGGTGATATTTACCAAGAACGTCACCGACAATTCTAGCCGATTTTTTATAGGCCTTGTTGTAGTCGTTTTTCATTTCCCGCATCGCAAAAAGAACCCGGCGATGTACTGGTTTGAGGCCATCTCTGACATCGGGCAGCGCCCGGCCGATAATGACACTCATGGCATATTCAAGATATGACTTTTTCATCTCTTTTTCGATACTGATTTCGGGTGTATATTCACTCGTGGTCATATTTCACCTTACATTTCTGTTGGTTTTGATTCATGAGATTCTGATGCACATGTTCCTTCCAACGGCATTCCCAGAGGATTCACCATTGTTTGGTAGTTGGTACGATAGATATCGGTCAGGGTCAAGAATGCGGTAATCACCAGCGGGCCGTAAATAATGCCCAGAATGCCAAAAAGCTTCAACCCGCCGATGATGGCTAAAAACACCAGCAGTGTATGCATTTTCACCCGCTGTCCCACGAGTTTGGGTTTGAAAAAGTATTCGACCCCCCCGGAAAGAACAACGTAAAAAACAATGAAAAAGATGCCCGACGCGATCCGCCCTTTGAGAAACAGATAAATGGCGGCAGGTATAAAGACAATACCAATGCCGATAATCGGCAGAAATGCCAGCAGCCCCATGATGACACCCCACAGGAAAGGTGAGGGCAGTCCAAAGATGCTGAATACAATCCCCCCTGTGAGTCCCTGGATCAAACCGCCGGCCCCATTCCCGATGAGGATGGCTCCCGCCATATCCTTGAATTTTTTCAGGAGGATTTGATCCTGATTACTGGGAAGCGGAGATAGATCAATAATAAAAGAAACAAGCCGCCCGCCATCGATGAGCAGATAATAGATAACAAGCAGCATCAGGAAAAAATTAATGAAAAATGCCAGCATATTGGACGCAATCGACCTTGCCTGGTTGTAAAGGAATAGACCCACGAATTTGGCGATCTCGGATATGTAAGTGTTGAGTTCCTCTACGGTGATCTGAAAATTAAATTTTGTCAGCACGTTGTTGGTAATCTCAAGGACTTTGCTCCCTTCCATGAGTGCTATAATCTGCGGGCTGATCATGGCATCCTTGGCCGCCAGATAGAGATCGTAGGCCTCCTTTGACAGAATGCTTACAAATAGAACGATGGGGACAAAAAGGATGCAGAAAATCACACAACAGGTCAGAAAAGATGCAATGGCCGGCCGAACAGTGCCACTGCCGGAAATACGACCATACAGCGGGCTGAAAATCCCGGACACAACCGCCGCAAGAATAATAATGGACAGAAACGGCCACAGAAGCCAGCCAAGCAGAAATATCGATATCAGAAAACAAGCTAAAAAAAACAATAAAATCGTATAGCTGGCAGTTTTTTCGGTCATACGATCCCCAGTGTGTTACATGGAAGGCGTTCTATCTGCTTACGTAGCTACCAGCTGCAAATACAAGCAATACTTCATATATAAAGACAGGTATGTAGTTCCCGAAAACAGCATATAAAATTCCGCCGCCGACAATCGCCGGCACACCACAAAAAACCAGAATACCCAATTTTCTGCTAACGTTCATACAGGCCTCCCAACTATTTGAAATAGTTCCTTAGAAATACCATTTTATTAAATTATATCTTAAATTTAGAACACGCAGTTCAGGTTTGATTTTTAGCAATAATCATCCATGAAGTAAAGAAAAAAATCAACGTTCAATAATCATGGCCATACCCATTCCACCGCCGATACACATGCTTATCAGACCTGTTTGGTAATCTTTTCGTTTCATTAAATTCATGCCGGTGACCATTTGACGTGCGCCGGTACAGCCAATGGGATGACCGAGTGAAATACCGCTTCCCAATTCATTGGGACGACTTGTTTCAATACCCAGTTCACGCATACAAGCGATAGCCTGGGCTGCAAACGCCTCGTTCAGCTCGATCATGTCGATATCGTCCAGGCTCATCCCCGTCGATTTGAGGACCTTCCTCACGGCAGGCACAGGTCCCAGCCCCATATACGCGGGGTCCACACCACCTGAGGCAAATGCTTTGATTTTAACAATCGGCTCGAGGTTCAGTTCCGCTGCCTTTTCAGCACTCATGAGAAGTACGGCCGCCGCACCATCGTTGATACCCGAAGCATTTCCGGCGGTCACCATGCCGTCTTTTTTGAAAGCCGGCCGTAATCGGGTCATCTTTTCCATGTCTGTTTCCATGGGTCTTTCGTCCGTATCGAACAGGGTATCTCCCTTGCGCGACTTGATGGTGACCGGAACAATTTCTGCGGCAAAATCGCCATCCACGATAGCCTTTCTCGCGCGCTGATGACTCAGTACGGCAAGTTCGTCCTGTTCCTCCCGGCCAATATGGTACAATTCGGCGATATTCTCGGCAGTGAGCCCCATGTGATAACCATAAAATATTTCGTAAAGACCGTCAAAGACCATCAGGTCGTAAATATCTCCCACACCGGTCAACTCCATCCGGTGCCCCCACCTTGCCTTGGGCAGAGCCATGGGCACGGTGCTCATACTCTCCTGTCCACCCGCAAGAATGACGTCTGCCTGACTGGACATAATGGCCGCAGCACCAATGGCAATGGCTTTTAATCCTGACCCGCATACCTTGTTAATTGTCAAGGCAGGGGTCTCCTTGGGGATCCCCGCCCGGATCATGGCCTGGCGGGCCGGATTCTGGCCCTGAGCGGCCTGGAGAACATTCCCCATGATGACCTCGTCCACAGTTACGGGAATGAATGCATCGTCCCACTCGCCGTGTCGGGTTTCCAGCTCGATTCTGCCTCTGCCCTTCAATTTATCCGGGGCAAAAGCCTCCATGGCGTCACTGGCTACCGGCCGGAGACCGGTCCGGTTGAAAACATCTTTCATGACAATGGATCCCAGTTCCACCACGGAGATCGTTTTCAAACCACTTCCAAAAGTTCCTATTGCAGTTCTTGTACCACCGACAATAACAGCTTCTTTCATCCTGTTTCTCCTTTATTATACGTTTTCACTCTGATACTGGTAAGGGTACGTATCATATCATCATCCAAAAGGTCAATATTTCGCCGTGTGTCTTATCATCTTTGCATACCGATCTCACCCGGATTATCGACTCGTCCTGGCTGCCAATCGCGACGAATTTTATAACCGGCCCACCCGGCAGGTTGCCTTCTGGGACGACGCTCCGGAAATCCTTGCCGGGCGTGACCTCAAGGCTGGTGGTACCTGGTTGGGAATCACTAAAACAGGGCGTTTCGCCGCCATCACGAATTTCAGAGCGGTGAAGTGATTTTTTCAGAACGCACATTCCAGGATAGGGCCGCAGGCACACCAAACGTTGAAACGCGAAAATACACCGTCACTCTGCCCGCATCATAATGGCTGCCACCGGGCAAATGGCAACGCAGGCTTCACATGTCCGACAATTATTGTCTGGTGTCACTTGTAGGCCATAGGCGCTGATGATGGTATGAAATCCGCGTTTGGCAAAGGCAAAGAAGGGATGACCGTTTTGCTCCCGGCACACCTCAATGCATTTCCCGCATAAAACGCACCGGTTGGGGAAGTAATCGATATGAGGATGGGTGTTATCGATTTCCACGTCCTTTAAAACAGTTTCTAGGGGTTTGGCCTTTAATCCCGTTTTCAGAAATTTGGCTATCTTCTGCAGCTCACATTGCTTGTTTGCCGGGCAGTTCCGGCAGTCAATATGATGGACGGAAAGCAGCATTCGTAAGGCTGATCGCTGCAATCGCCTGACATCGGGTGTGTCGGTGGCAACCCGCATGCCCTGAGTTACTTTTATGGTACACGATGTAACCGGGCGGTCCATGCCGGCTATTTCAACAAAACAAAGCCTGCAGGATGCAGGCGGATGTGCCATGCTCTCCATAAAACACAGATTCGGAATATAGATATCGTTTTCCAGACAGGCTGTAAGGATCGTAGTATTCTCTGTAACCTCAAGATCTCGATCATCGACTGTTATGCTAAGCATTCTACTCTTTCCTTTATGCGGTTATCTATAAAGCTCAAGGGATACCGCGTACAGAGGTCTGCGGGGGTTCGTTTTAAAGTCGGGCAACTGTTTGAGATCGTTAGGCGCCGTTAGGCC
>JAOZSO010000199.1:0-6345 GCA_029939655.1 Desulfobacterales bacterium | reverse complement strand
TTCAACCACAGGATTTTATCGTAAACGAAAGGGTGTGCATGAATATCCATCACCCAATCATCTGTTTATATACACACCCGGGTCCTTGATTGGGATGCTTCGGAAAAACGGTTTTGAAAATATAGCCAGAGGGTATAATTTTAGCAGTATGAGACTGGTTTTTAGAGCGAGTCAAAACAGACTTACAACCGGGGTATTGGGAAATGAATCCTATAACAGGATCTGGCGGTTTTTTCTGCTGCTGAAAGCCAAGGCTGGAATAAAAAACATTCTATACAGATTCCTGCGTGTGTTTAAACATCGGAAAAATACCCGATAGGCAATACAGTTATAGTGAGGCAGGCGATTGACTGATGGCGAAGGAAGACGGCAATGCTTCAGGCTCATCCGGGTTCAGTTGCCTATTAAAAAAATACCATAGGTGGCCCTGAAGTCCGGCAACACCCGGATGATGTTTCCCTGTCTGTTGGCGGCCTGGGTTTCGATGGCGATCTCTTTCAATATGCGATAACCCACCTCGCGTGCAAATCGTCTAAAATCATTGAGTGTGATGACCCTTATGTTGGGTGTGTCGTACCATTGGTATGGCAGTTGTCGTGTTACCGGTGCATGGCCGGATGTCAGGAGTTGAAGCCTGACACGCCAGTGGCTGAAGTTTGGGAAACTGACAATTCCCTTTTTACCGATGCGCAGCATGGATCGAATCAGCTCATCCGGTGCATACACCTGCTGTAAGGTCTGGCTCAAAATGACGTAATCATAGGTGTTGTCCGGATAGTCCTCAACCTCCTCGTTAATATCGCCCTGTAGGACAGTCAATCCCTTTGCTATACATTTCGCGGCTCTGCTTTCGTCCTGCTCAATACCTGAACCGATCACCTTTTTATGCTGGATCAGGTGTTCCAGGAGGCTCCCTTCACCACAGCCCAGGTCCAGCACTCTGGCGCCAGGTTCTATCCAGGAGGCGATCAGGTGAAGGTCAAACCGCAACGGCTTATGGGGTAATTTCATCGAAGACACGATTTAAAAATCCTCCTATAATGCTCGATAACCGTGGATTGGGTATTAAGAAGGCATCATGCCCCCACTCGGCCTCTATTTCACAAAAACTGACATTTTGACCGGTTTTCTTTATGGCCTTAACCATTTCACGGGACTGATAGGTCGGGTAGAGCCAGTCGGACGTAAAAGAGATAACCAGAAAACGGGCATTTGTTTTTGAGAATGCCTCGACCAAAGAACCGCCGCCATGCTGTTCTGCCAGATCAAAATAATCGGCTGCTTTGGTAATATACAAAAAGGCGTTGGCATCGAAACGCTCGACAAAGCGTTTACCCTGGTAGCGAAGATAGCTCTCCACCTGAAATTCAGGATCAAAGCTGAATGAAAAGTCACTTTTGTTCTGCAACTGGCGGCCGAACTTCAAGCGCATGGACTGGTCCGAAAGGTAAGTGACATGCCCGATCATACGGGCAACCGCCAACCCGGTTTCGGGACGGGAGCTGAAATAATAGTCCCCGTTGTTCCAGTTTGGATCGGTCATAATCGCCTGCCTGGCGATTTCGTTAAAGGCGATGGCAAGAGCGGAATGCCTGGTAGTCGTGGCCAGGGGTATTGCGGCCGCCACCATCTCCGGGTATCGAACGCACCATTCCAACACCTGCATGCCGCCCACAGACCCGCCCACAACGGCCAGAAGTTTTTCTATTCCCAGCGCATCCATCAGGGCTTTCTGCGCTTTGACCATGTCGCCGACGGTCACCACAGGGAATTTCAGCCCATAGGGCATTACGGTCTTGGGATTGATAGTGCAAGGGCCGGTTGACCCCATGCAACTGCCGATGATATTACAGCAGATAACGAAGTATTTGTCGGTGTCTATCCCTTTCTCCGGACCCACCATGCTGTCCCACCACCCAGGCTTTTCATCCTCTTCACTGTAGTAGCCCGCCACGTGAGAATCACCGGACAGGGCATGCAGTATCAAGACGGCGTTGCTCTTTTCTGTATTCAAGCTACCGTAGGTTTCATAGGCTATTGTAATGGGACCAAGCCTGGCACCACACTCCAGCAGCATTTCGTCGGGCGGCTCTGCCGTTGTGTGAAATTTCTTTTCAACGATGCCTACTGAGACGCCGTGTCTGTCATTTTCGATGTATTCGCTCATATCACTTTTGAAAAAGCCTGTTCAAGGTCCGCGATGATATCATCAATATGTTCAATGCCGATGGAGAGACGAATGAAGTCTGGTGTCAGACCACCGGCTTTCTGGTCTTCTTCGGACAGTTGCGAATGGGTAGTGCTGGAAGGGTGCAGCACGAGACTCTTGGCATCTCCGACATTGGCCAGGTGTGAAAACAGCTTCAGGTTGTCCACGAAATTATGTCCTGCAGCGAAACCGCCTTTTATACCGAAGACCACCATGCCGCCGAATCCGTTCCTGAGGTATTTTTGTGCCGTAGCGTGTGTGGGATCGTCTTCCAGGCCCGGATAGCGGACCCATGTCACATTCGGGTGGCCTTTTAAATATTTAGCAACCTGCATGGCGTTTTCTGAATGCCGTTCCATCCGTAACGGCAAGGTTTCCAGGCCCTGCAGGAACAGCCAGGCGTTATCCGGGGAGATGCAGGCACCCAGGTTGCGTAGAGGTACCAGACGCATACGCATGATAAATGCCACAGGGTTGAGGTCACCGAGATCATGGGCGAATCGAAGGTCGTGATAACCGGCGTCGGGTTCATTGTACAGGTGAAACTTGGGGTCCTGCCAGTTGAATTTCCCTGCATCGACGACTACGCCGCCGATACCCGTTCCATGGCCGCCGATCCATTTTGTCAGGGAATTGACCACGATGTCAGCCCCGTGCTCAATGCTCCTGAACAGGTAGGGCGTTGTAAAGGTGGCATCGACGATCAAGGGCAGTTTGTGGCGTCTTGCAATAACTGCCACGGCTTCGATATCGGTGAAATCGAGGGCCGGATTACCGATGGTTTCAATGAATATCGCCCGCGTACGTTCGTTGATTGCCGGTTCGAAATTCCGGGGATTGCGCGGGTCGACAAATCGGGTATGGATACCGAATTGTGGTAGAATCGCGTCAAACATGGTGTAGGTGCCGCCATACAGGTTGTTGGCTGAAACAATCTCGTCCCCTGATGCGCAGATGTTGATGATCGCATAGTAGATGGCGGATGTTCCCGACGACAAGGCCAGGGCAGCGGCGCCGCCTTCAAGGGCGGCAAGACTGTTTTCCAGCTGGTCCTGGGTCGGATTCATGATGCGTGTGTAAATGTTGCCCGGCTCTTTCAGGGAAAACAGGTTGGCTGCGTGTTCCGTGCTGTTAAACACATAGGAGGATGTCCGGTGAATAGGAACTGCCCGGGCGTTGGTAGCTGGATCGGGTACCCGACCGGCATGCAGACACAGGGTTTCAAATCTATAATCATTGTTCATGGGTAGTCTCCTTTGCTGACTTGATGAGTCAGAAATGTTATTGGTGTATCCAATTACTACATTGTGACATGGCAACCGATCTAAATCAACACTAAAAAACGCTTCGACCTGAGCAGGGTTCAATGCAAAGCAATACCGTACAACGATATAGCCAGGACAATCGAAGATTTTGAACCGCATATAGGTATACTTATTCGGTTAAAAGCTATTCTCCTGATGCATTTCCGGCAACAATTCGTGAAAAATACCAAGATCATCTACCAGCAAGGACGCGTAGAAATCGAAAATCTGCTGTCTCACGCCCTGCCCCAATTCGGGTGGTGCCTGGGCGTTCATGATGCCGCTTTTAAGGATACACGCCGTGATTTTGCGGGAAACATCAAACGTTGTGCCGAGCCGACCGGAGGACCTGATGCGCAAGCCTTTTTGTTGCAGCAGCAATTCGAGACTTTCAAGATCTATCTCGATTCTGGCCCTGAGATCGATGTAGAACAGTTTGTTGCAGATCCGACCGGGATACGATATCCCGGTCTACGAGACGTAGATACCCGATACCCATGCCGGCAAGTTTCAAGGCGGATGGTGCGCCCAACCCGCCTACCCCTATAATACAGACCTTGGAGTTCTTAAGCCTGACTTGCCCGTCATAACCGATGTCCGACAGGACTACCTGGCGGGAATAGGTCTCCAGTTCGCTGTCTGTGAGTTCATTCTGCATATTCGGCCCCGAATGGGTATCTTTTCTGTATGGAGCTGCCACCACAACTGATCTTAACAAAGCATACCACTTTGTAGCTATTCATGTAATTGACCTAAATCAATTCTATATTCATATAATGCTGTATATATCAAGTATATAGGATTGACGTATATAATACAGTGTAGTAATTATTGCCTGAGAGTCAAATAGTACATTGAACCGGAAAAATTAAGTTTTACCCGGCAACAAGGAGAAGCTAAATGAAAGCGACTGAGATACTTGCAAACGAGCATCGCCTCATTCTGAAGGCCTTGGATACGTTTACGCTTGCCAAAAAAAGACTTGAGAACGGGGAGCACCCTGAGGGCACTTTTTTTGAGAAAGCTGTGGAATTTTCAAAAACTTTTTCAGATAAATTCCATCACTTCAAAGAAGAATATCTCCTGTTCGGGTTGCTGGCCCAGAAAAAAGACGGTGCTCTGGATCTTGAAATTGGAGCGTTGCGGTATCAGCATGAACGAAACAGGTTTTTCCTAAAAAATATTGAACAATCAATTGACGGGTACGATCTGAACAATGAGATCGCCACAACTACCATTCTTGAAAACCTGGCATCTTATAGTTCGATTTTACGTCGTCACATCTACAAGGAAGACCATATTTTATTCAAACTGGCAGATCAGGAACTCAGCCAGGAGGAACATAAGTCACTTTTGGAGCAATTTGAGTTTGAAGATCAAAAAGCCGGCGGGCAGAGAATCTATGAGCACAACAGGGGGCTGGTGGTCGAAATGGAGCGTATAGTTCAATAGGTTTCGAGATCACCAAATTGACGATCCAAATTCCGTAAGATGGTGCGACATGGCAAATGGAAAGCTGAACTGCTGGGAATATAAAAAATGTGCTCGCGAGAAGATAGACCAAAATACGGGCGGGTTGTCGGTATGCCCTGCCGCATCGGACGCGTCATTTGATGGCATTAACTCAGGCCACAATGGTGGCAGGTTCTGCTGGGCGGTTGCAGGAACATGCTGTGCTGGAAAGGTGCAGGGCACCTATGCGCAGAAACGTGAATCATGTATGGACTGCGATTTTTACAAGATTGTCTGCGCTGAAGAAGGTACTGCAAACCTGCGCACAAAATTCTTACGGTTTGTGCCCCTGGGTTGCGGCAGTTCGTTTCTCAGGGACATGACCGTAAGACATATCAAAAAGGGGGAGCGCTTTATCAATCAAGGTGACCGGGGAGAGGCATCTTACATCATTCAACGTGGCTCGGCACTCTTACTGGTGGAGAAGGAAGGTGAATTTCATCCGGTTGATCACCGTGGTGAGGGCGATATTCTGGGTATGTCAGCCCTGTTTACCGGAGAGCCGAGACAAGCACACGTTGAGGCTGAATCCAATATGGTCGTGTGGGTCATCAATAAGACAACGTTAGATGATATCTCGGTAAATGACCCTGACCTGAGCGAATTTCTAACAGAAATCGTGGCCGACCGTTTCGATTCAAAAAGACCGGTGGCCGAGAGAACCATTGGCAAATACATCACCACCGGCATTATCGGTCGCGGCGGGTACAGCATCGTATACAAGGGCGTACATCAAAACAGCGGTTTTCCGGTGGCCGTAAAAATGATGCGTCATGACCTTTCCATGAAACCGGAATTTTTTAGCAGTTTTCGCAACGAAGCCAAGATTATCTCAAATCTGAACCACAGAGGCATTGTCAGGGTGTACGATGTCGAAGAGAGGTTCAAAACGCTTTTCATCATCATGGAACACCTCGAGGGTGAGTCGCTCAATGACATGCGCAAACGGTTGAACACTCTATCACCGGACTTGGCGGCTAACGTTATTACTCAGGTTGGCCACGCTCTTTATTATGCCCACAAACAAGGCATTGTTCACCGGGATATTAACCCGGACAACATGTTTATTCAGAAAAACAGGCGGGTAAAGCTATTAGATTTCGGTGTAGCCTGTCCCATCAGCACGGATGATTATCAATTCGGGTGTGCGATGTCATACCTGGCCCCCGAGCTTTTAGATGGTGCTCCGGCGGATCAGCAGAGCGATATCTATTCGCTTGGTATCACTGCCTATGAGTTGGTTGCCGGTAAACGGCCATACCCGGAAGAGAGCGTAGCCAATCTGATCAAGATGAAGCGGTCAATGGATATTCCGGATCT
>JAOZSO010000198.1:0-6358 GCA_029939655.1 Desulfobacterales bacterium | reverse complement strand
ATTGTTGCTAAACTGTATTTTCAGGATCAACGGTTTGACATCAGATCTAAAGAGGCGCTAAACTGCATGTATCCATTAAAGGCTATCCTAACCAAGGAATGACTCCATATGAAAACGATCAAAAGTGATCCGAAAACCTACGATGTCATTATTGTGGGGGGGGGACCGGCCGGCCTGTTTGCGGCATATTATCTGAGCGAACATGCCGATCTCGATGTATTACTCATCGAGAAGGGCAAAGGGATTTCCCGGCGAAAATGCCCGATCAAGGAAGATCAGGGTTGTGTGAAATGCAAACCCTGCAATATCCTTTGTGGCATAGGGGGAGCAGGCCTTTTTTCAGACGGGAAGTTGAACTATATCCACAAGCTGGGGAAAACCGACCTGACTCAGTTTATGCCCCAGCACAGCGCCGAAGATCTTATCGATGAGACAGAAAAAATATTCAACCGATTTGGCATGGACGGCCCTGTCTACCCCACAGACATGGCCGAAGCCCGGAACATCCGCAAGCAGGCCAAGCGATATGGTATCGATCTCATGATCATCAAACAGAAGCATCTGGGAAGTGACTGTCTGCCAAATCATATCGGCGGTCTGGCCAAGGAAATCAAATCAAAAGGCATCGTGATACATACGTCCGAGGAGGTCAAAGACGTTGTCGTAAAAAAAGGAGCGGTTACCGGTGTTCTTACCAATCGAAAGCGATACAAGACCCATAATGTCATACTGGCACCCGGTCGTGTGGGTGCGGAATGGGTTGGCAGTCTGGCCCTGAAACATGGACTCGGTCTTGCACAGCGGGGTATCGAGGTGGGGATACGGGTGGAGGTTCACAACGACATTATGCAGGATCTATGTGACATTATCTACGATCCGACATTCTTTATCCAGACCGGAAAATATGACGATGAAACCCGGACATTCTGTACCAATGCAGGGGGATATGTGGCCCAGGAAACCTATGCAGATTTTGTGTGTGTGAACGGCCATGCATACCTGAACCAGAAATCGAACAACACGAACTTTGCATTCCTGTCTAAAGTAGTTCTGACGGAACCTGTGACGGACAACCAGGCATACGGGGAGGCCATTGGCAGCCTGGCAAGCCTCATCGGTGGCGGTCGGCCTATTCTGCAGCGCTTCGGCGATCTGAAGCGGGGGCGCCGGAGTACCTGGAACCGGGTTCGAAAAGGGTATATTGAACCGACCCTGAACAACGTGGTGTGCGGGGATATCGCCATGGCCCTTCCAGAGAGGATTTTAACGAATATTATCGAAGGGCTCGACAAACTGAATTTTGTGGTACCGGGTGTGTCGAATGATGAAACCCTGCTATACGCACCGGAGATTAAATTTTTTGCCACACAGGTTGAAACCGACAATCAACTGGAAACCAAAATAAAGGGCATGTATGTGGCCGGTGACGGTCCGGGTGTGGCAGGAAATATCGTATCCGCCAGTGCCACAGGATTGATACCCGCCAAGGCGATATTGGCGAAGGGGTAAAGATAGGGTTTGAGGTTTGGAGGGTCAGAGGGGTAAGCTCTTCGTTCTCGACCAGTTAACAGCCAAGGGCTAAGAGCAAACAGCTATTCCAAAGGAATCGAGCGGCGAAGCCGCGTTCCATAAAATCGTGAAACGATTTTATTCCGGTAGCGCAAAGCGCGTAAAGATAAAGGCCGTAATGAGTCCGGCCACAATATGCCAGATGCCCCACCATCCAACCAGGATGGCCATGCCCCCAAGGCCCCCGAAAAAATTGAATACCAGCACTAGGCCCAGTGCCGAGTTTTGGATTCCCACTTCGATGGCCACGGCCCGTGAATCCCGTTCCGGCAGACGGAACAGTCGTGCCGACCAGTACCCGATATTCAATGCCAGAGCATTGTGCAGCAGTACCACCAGGATGACCAGTCCGATAACATCGAGAAAGATCTTCCAGTTAGCGGCCAGAGCACCCAGGACGATCAGGATGAAGAAGACCAGTGTAAAGATTTTGAATGGTTTTCGAACCTTGTCGGCCATGCCTGGGAACATTCGGGACAGGAACATACCGATGGCAAGAGGGATTCCCAGGATGATAAACACCGTGAAGAAAACATCCATGGGGCTCAAACTCACTTTCTGGAGGATCGGTGCGGTATCCGGGTTGAGACTGCCCCAGAGAGCCAGGTTCAGGGGTGTCATGATGATGGCCGCCAGGGTAGAAACGGCAGTCATACTGATGGAGATGGCCGTGTTCCCTTTGGCGAGATAGGTCATCAGATTCGACAGATTCCCTCCCGGGCACGCCGCCACAAGGATCATCCCCAGCGCGACTGACGGCAGCGGCCTGATGATCATGGTCAGCAGGAAGGTTAAGGCCGGGAGCAGGATGAACTGGGCCGCCAGACCGATGGCAGGTGCTTTGGGTGCCTTGATGATCCGCTTGAAATCTTCCAGCTTCAGATCGATGGCAACACCAAACATCATCAGGCCGATGGCGATATTGACGACGAGCAATCCCTGGGCATTGAAATTGAGGCGGATCTGATCGACGATGACGGGGTCCATAGTTCATCCTCCTGGGTCGTGTTTAGTGGGTTGTGAACGTCTTGTACAATTAAGACAATGAACGGAAGTTACAATATATAGGGTTCGAGGGTCCGAGGATTCGAGGGGTCAAGTGAATAGCTGCTTAAGGCTTAGCTTATGGCTTAAATCTCCAACCCATTTTAGCATTTTAGGGGTTTAGACTGTTAGACTATTAGGTGCTCTCTGCCAACAGCCGTTAGCCACCCTCGAACCCTTGTATCCCCCTTGGACCCTCGGACCCTTTGTTTTATTCCATCTTCCCCGTTCGTGCCGCAGCCCAGAGCCAATTACCCGGTGGATCCACATTGGCATCCGGATCTACCACCGCATGAATGACGGCCGGTTTCCCGGACTGGACAGCACGTTCCAGGGCCGGTCGAACATCGGCGCCGGTTTCCACATACTCTCCATGGCAGCCCATGGCGACGGCAACCTGATCATATCGGACAGGCGCATGGTCGTGGCCGAACCAGGCAGCTTCGCGGCCGAATTGTCTCAGTTGTGCACTTTTTTCCATACCATAGGCCCCATCCACCGCAACGATGATGATGACCGGCAGGTTGTTGCGCACGGCGGTTTCGAGCTCCTGCATATTGAATCCAAAGGCGCTGTCGCCGGTGACGCAGTAGACATGCCTATCCGGAAAGGCCAGTTTGGCACCGATGGCGTAGGGCAAGCCGGTCCCCAGATGGCCATAATTCATGGAATAGATCACCGATCGTTGCCGGCGGGCTATGTGGTAGTGGATATCCCACAGGGTTGTGTTACCACCGTCCATGACAAAGATGGCATCCTCGTTAAAAAAATCGTTGCAGGCCGTAAGGATTTGACCGGTCAGCATGGGTTTTTTCTGCGTATCGGCCACCAGGTCATCGAGTTCTTTCTGCCACTCATCCTGAACCATCCGCAACTCCGCGATTTTATCGTGAGGCAATCGTTTGTCGGTCAACGTTTTCACGGCTTTCATCAGTTGTGAAAGGATGCATTTGGCATCGCCAATCAGGGGGACGTCCGTGGGTTTGTTGAGACCGATATGCGTCGGTTCGGTGTCAATCTGAATGAGTTTTTGCTTGTCAGGTTCTCCGAACATGGGGGGTTTTCCCCACATGTTCAATTCGCCCAGGCGCGTCCCAACCGCAAGGACCAGATCGGCCTGGCTGTTGGCGAGGATTCGAGACATACAGGTAGGGTGAAAACTGAGCGCATGCGTATCCGGTATGATACCCCTGGCCCGAATGGTTGCGGTGACCGGACATCCCAGGTACTCCGCCAGCTCAAGAACTTCTGCTGCTGCTCCTGCGCGTTCGGCACCGTTGCCGCAGTGGATGTTGACCAGTTCTGCATTTACCAGCATTTCTGCTGCCTGGCGAATCAGGGCCGGGTCGGCAGGGGCTGTGGATGTCACACGGTATTTTTCCGGGGGCCAGATGTCGACACTCGCCTCATCCCCTTTTTGGCCGATAATATCTTCGGGTATGAGCACGTGGGTCGGCCCTGGTCGGCCGGATGTCGCCATTCGGAATGCCTGGCGGATCATATCCGGGATCCGGGACCAGTGATCGACCTTTCCGTTCCATTTGACAGCCGGCCTGAATATGTCCAGATGGTGGCTTACCTGCATACCGCCTTGATGTACGTAGGAATCGGACATTTCACTGCGGCGGGTGGTCGTTATAGCGACAACCGGACTTCCTTCGGCCTGGGCGCACATAAGTCCTGCCAGAAGATTGGCTGCACCGGGGCCGGCACACGCCATCACCACGGCGGGTTTTCCGGTAACACGGGTGTAGGCGTCACAGGCATGGGCAGCGGCTGCTTCATGCCGGGGTACGATGAGTTTGATGCCCAGCTTGTCTCCCAGGCGTTCGATGGCTTCGATGACCATCATGTAGGTTCCGTCGGTAATGGCATTGACATATTGGATACCCTCTGCATGAAGGCATTTCAGCAACAGTTCTCCACCAGTGATCTTGGACATTGGTTTCTCCTCTTTGGGTTAGAAAAGAGTTCAAAGGAGCATCTGCTCCTTGGGTTTATTGTGTTCATTGTGTTTGTTGCGTTGCTTCCGGCTAAGAAAATCGTTTTAGTAACCCAAAGAACCCAAGAAACGCAATAAACCTGGAACCATGCTAAAGCTCCATGGTCTGTCCCCCCGTTATGTTGAGGGCCTGACCGGTCATGTAACTTGATTCACCCGAGGCTAGAAATGCCACCGTGTTGGCCACTTCGTCGGCTGTGCCGAGCCTACCCAGAGGGATTTCTTTGCATTTTTCGGCAATGCGTTCATCCGGAGTGGCATTAAAAAATTGTGCCTCGAGGTCAAAGCGCCATTGGGTGAAGTCGGTCATGATAACACCCGGACAGACGGCATTGACGCGGATACCGTTTCCGGCCAACTCCATGGCCATGACTTTTGTCATCATGAGAACGCCTGCCTTGGCCGCTGCATAAGCCCCGTTGAACAGGGGCGGCTTTTTTGCGGCCTGGGAGGCGGCATTGATGATACTGCCACCGTTTTCCAGCATCAACGGCACTACGGCTTTGGACACGCGGAAAATACCGTGGAGATTGACATCGATTGTTTTCATCCAGGCGTTGTCGTCATAGGTATGTATGGTATTGGGGACGCCGAATACCGTACCGGCATTGTTGCAGAGAATGTGGATGTTGTTGAATTCTTCTGCAAGCACAGTGGCCATGTTTTGCACGGACTCAGGGCTGGTGACATCGAGATCCAGCGCTACCGTCCGGACCTTCCAGGTTTCACCCAGCGATTTTGCCAATCTTGCGAGCTGTGCCTTGTCACTGGTGAGGAGGGGGTCGTTTTCTTCTGCTTTGGCCAGGTCAGCCAGGGCAACGTTGACACCGCAGGCCGCTAGTTTCCCGGCAATGGCATACCCGATGCCGGCTTTCTTTCCCGCGCCGGTGATGAGGGCATTCTTACCTTTCAAGTCTTTGTACACAGGCTCCCCTTTTCTATTTAGTGCCCATCCACAAATGGTCTTTTTCCGCAATATCGGCGTTGGGCGCCATGATTTAACTCCTCAAAATAGCACGCTATTACTCCGGGTTAAATCTGTCGTCCGCCTTGATCTTACGGAAAAATCCTCATTTCTGAACGGACACTATTTACAAGATAAGAACGTCGATTTTGCCTGCCAGCTTGTCCCTGAAAATGGCAGCATCGGATTGGTCGCCGACAATGGTACCATAATGCATGGGGATGGCAAGCTTGGGCTTGATGGTCAGGGCCGCTTGAACCGCTTCATCAGGGTTCATGACATAGGTTCCGGACACAGGCAGCAGGGCGATGTCGACATCCAGATTCTCCATCTCCGGGATGTAATCACTGTCACCGGCGTGATAGATCCTGACATCGTCAATATCTATGATAAATCCAAGCCATCCGTTTGCTTTGGGATGAAAGTCCTTGTTGGTGTTATAAGCAGGTACGGCCTCGACTGTCAGGCCGTCAAGGACCAGGCGTTCTCCCGGCGTCATCACACGGACGTCTCCGGACAATTTTTTTGCTGAATCCTTCTCGGTAACGATGACGGTTCCGGGCTGTTGTATCCCGGCAACATCTTCAGGGGAACAGTGGTCAAAGTGTTCATGTGTCACCAGAATGAGATCTGCGGGTTTCCCGCCATCGAGCTGGTAAGGATCGATATAGATGCATGTCGATGCGTCGATCCTGAAGCTGTCGTGGCCCAGCCAGACAATGTTATGTTTCATTTCCTGAATAGTCATGATTTACCTCCTTTTATTGAAGCTATAAGCT
>JAOZSO010000013.1:6006-21990 GCA_029939655.1 Desulfobacterales bacterium | reverse complement strand
GTGGATCTGTCGAGGCTTTTTGCGAACCCTTGATCCGCAAGAGATCGGTGCAGATCGAGATAAAAATCGCTCAGTTCAGGTGCCACTTACTTGTCGAAATTCAGTTTTTCCAATCGGTAGCGGATCGATCTGAATGTAATGCCAAGCAATTTTGCAGCAGTGTGCTTGTTTCCCTGACTGATGTCGAGTGCTTTCTCCAGGTAAGCCCGTTCAATTTCAGCCAGTATGGTGTCGATGGAGACGCCGTGTGCCACTTCGTCCAGATCGAACCGGCGATCTTTGATTCCCTCTATCCATCGCTTTTTATATATCGACAGCTCGAGACTGTCCGGCAACAGAATATTGGTGCTGGTCAAGGCAACGCTGCGCTCCAGGAGATTTTCGAGTTCACGAATATTTCCGGGGAAATCATATTTTTTCAGAAGCTCGATGGCATAGGAAGATATTTTCGTAATTTCTTTGCCCATTTCCTTTGAGTACTTATCCAGAAAAAACTGCGCCAGAGGCTTCAGGTCACCCATGCGTTCGCGCAAGGGTGGTATTTTGATTTCGATGACGTTCAGCCGGTAGAATAGATCTTCCCGGAATCGTCCGCCAATAATCTCTTTATTAAGGTCCTTGTTGGTTGCCGATAAGAATCGGATATCGACGGAAATGTCCTGGGTGTCTCCCACACGCTTGAACACCTTTTCCTGTACAGCCCTGAGCAGTTTTACTTGAAAACTGGTGCTCAACTCACCGATTTCGTCGAGAAAAACAGTGCCATGATCGGCAACTTCAAAAAGGCCTTTCTTGTCATTGCCTGCACCGGTAAACGAGCCTTTTTTGTGCCCGAAGAACTCGCTCTCCATGAGTGTTTCAGGAATGCTGCCGCAATTGATCACGATAAAAGGATCCTCTTTACGGTCACTCTGGTCATGAATAGCCCTGGCGATAAGCTCCTTTCCGGTGCCGCTTTCACCGGTGATGAGGATACTGGTCTTGGTCTTCCCTACCTGGCGAATCATATCATAAATATGGAGCATTCTAGGGCTGCTGCCCACGATCATCCCAAAGTGGGTGGTCTCCTTACGATCGATGTTGAGTGCTTTTTTCTCCTGATCGATTGTTCGCATGTCCAGTGCGCTTTTAATGGTATGTTTCAGTTCTTCATTATCAAAAGGCTTTGGGACATAATCATAGGCACCTTCGTTCATGGCTTCCACGGCATTTTCTGCCGATGAATAAGCTGATATCATGATCACAACAGATTCTGGATTTTTTTCTTTTGCGCGTTTCAGTACCTCTATGCCATTGATGTCTCCGAGTTTTATGTCACAGAGCAGCAGGTCGTAAGAACCCTTTTGGAGCAGGGAAATGGCTTGTTTCCCACTGTCGGCGCACGTAACCTGGTAACCTTCCTTGGTAAGAATGATCTCCAGCAGTTCCAGCATGCTGAGTTCATCGTCGATTACCAGAATGTGGGGTTTGATCACATCCGGCATGCGTGTGTCCTTTCGGTAGTTGTGGTCAGTTAGTGCCCATTCACAAATGGTCTTTTTCCGCGATATCGGCGTTGGACGCCATGATTTAACTCCTCAAAATAGCACGCTATTACTCCGGGTTAAATCTGTCGTCCGCCTTGATCTCACGTAAAAATCCTCATTTCTGGACAGACACCAGTTAAGATTTTTGGTACATGATTCTGCCATTGACAATGGTTAAGACCGGTCCACCCTTTAGTGTCCATTCATCAAAAGGCGTATTGCGGCTTTTGGACTGAAACGATTCAGCATGGACCCGGATTTTCCTGTCTAAGTCGATTACCGTGATGTCTGCAGGTGTATTTGCATTCAATCCGCAGGGGATATTCAGTATGTTAGACGGGTTGACAGACATTTTACGTATTAAATCAGTTAGAGTCAGATGTCCCTGTGCCACAAGGGTCAATCCCAGGGAAACTGATGTTTCGAGCCCGACAATTCCGTTGGGGGCTTTTTCGAATGCCACGTTTTTTTCATCGGGGTGATGCGGCGCGTGGTCTGTGGCAATGGCATCGATGGTACCATCCACAAGACCTTCGATAATGGCTGCTCTGTCTTTAGCTGAGCGCAGGGGTGGGTTCATTTTTGCATTGGTCCCACAAGTCCTGACGGCGCTATGGGTGAGCATGAAGTAATGCGGCGCTGTTTCTGCCGTGACAGAAATTCCTTCATGCTTGGCAGCCCGGATGGCTGCCACAGATTCTCTTGTGCTGACATGGGCAATATGGACGCTTGCCCCCGTAAGATCGGCCAGGGCGATATCCCGTTGGACCATGATGCTTTCGGCGGCGTTGGGAATACCCAGGATTTTGAGATCCTCCGCAATCTTTCCTTCATTCATGGCACCGTTTCCTGCAAGATCGAGATCCTCGGCGTGCGATATTACCGGAAGCTCATAATTCTTTGCTATTTCAAGTGCCTGTCGCATGAGCCGGCTGCTGGTGACCGGCATGCCGTCATCCGAAAGAGCCACAACCCCGGCCTTTTTCAAATCATCGAACCGGGTCATGCGGGTTCCTTCAAGGGAATGGCTGATGGCGGCGCAGGGATAGACCTTTGTCGTACCTGCTTTACGAGCCTCTTCCAGGATGTAGCTGGTGACGGAAGGCGAATCATTGGTAGGATCGGTATTCGGCATCGTGCAAACACCTGTAAATCCACCATAAACTGCGGCCAGACTGCCGGTCTGGATTGTCTCCTTGTGTTCATCGCCGGGTTCCCTGAAATGAACATGCATATCGATGAAGCCGGGTGCTACCACTTTGCCGGCAAGGTCGATGACTTTCAGATTGTCCTGCGCATTGGATACATCATGAATGTTGCCGTCATTTTTTCCGGATGGTATGATGGCTTCGATACGGCCGTTTCTGATCAGAATATCCATCCTGCCGTCCAGATGATCCGGATCGATGATATGTCCGCCTTTTAACAGTAAGTCCATAGACCTATCTTAAAATATCAAAGAGTCTGCCCCAGCGCACGTAATTCAACAGGGATTGAGAGTTATTCTTGTTCCAGGACCAGTAGATCATGAACGCTTTACCCTTGATGGCTTTCAGATTGACAAACCCCCAGAAGCGGCTGTCTTTGCTGTTGTCCCGGTTGTCACCCATTACGAACAATGAATCCGGGGGAACGGTCACCGGTCCGAAATTATCCCTTTTGTTGTAGACTGCCGGCATGATGTGCGGGTCTGTATGAATGGCGTATTCCTGCTCTACCAGTTTGTCGTTCACATATAGCTTTTTATTGCGGACTTCAATGATATCACCTTCAACACCCACAACACGTTTAATAAAGTCGAGTTTGGGGTTTTCAGGGTATCGAAACACGATGATATCATCTATCCGGGGCTGCTTGATGGAAATAATCGTTTTTTGCACAAATGGAAGCTTGATACCATAGATGAATTTGTTGACCAGTATGTGATCGCCGATTTGAAGGGTTTCTTTCATGGAGCCGGAGGGGATTTTAAACGCCTGGACCACGAATGTCCTGATAAAAAGCGCCAGCAATATGGCGATGGCGATGGCTTCGATGTTTTCGCGCAGACCGCTCTTTTTATTTTCGGGTTTCGTGGATTTTTTCGGATCTGATTGGTTTTTCAAGTATAGCACCTGTAGTGTTTAAATATCAAATAGTTGAAGTATAATCCTTAAAGTTATGTTTGCAATAACACCGGCCGCGACATCATCTAATACAATACCGGTTCCTCCTTTGAATCTTCGTTCCAGAAAACCGATGGGGAATGGCTTGGTGATATCGAGCACCCTGAACAGCACAAAACCGAGTCCTGCTGTGGTGGCACTGAAAGGGAGACCGGCAAGCGTAAGGACCATGCCGACGATTTCGTCGATGACGATCGCACCGGGATCCTTTTTCTCCAGGATCTGTTCGGCTTCTCCTGCAACCCAAATAGCAAATGGAATTGCCAGTGCGATCAGGATAAAAGAAATCGACGAATCAACACTCGATAGCAGCCAGCAGATAGGGAGACCGGCCAGTGTGCCGAATGATCCCGGAGCAAACGGCATATTACCAAGCAAGCAACCACTCGAAAGAAACAAAATAATTTTCTTTCGCAATGTCATGGCACGTCTCTATAGTCTGGGTCGGTTTTTGTCAAGGGGATGGTGGAAAGTTTTGGCGACACGACTTCCCGGTCAATCCGTTCATAAACTTTTTTTATCGGGATCTTATGGGCCAGGGCAATTTTTTTGCATGATTCATATTCCGGCACCAGGCGGGTGTTTCCTTCCAGATCGGTGATTTTTTTCATCAGGACATCCCCAAAGGCAGTAGAAACGGTGACGATTTCCCGAATGAGTTTAGTACGACGAATCGGGTGAAATCGAACACCCGTCGATGTGGTTTCGGAAAGAACTCGGTTGATAACAGTGGATCTTGTTTCCATGTTGCATACAACCTGAATCAATGTTCCGGGTCGGTTTTTTTTCATGAAAACAGGAATCCAGTAAACATCCAGGGCACCGTCCTCAAAAAGTCGATCCATAAGATAACCGAATATTTCCGGGTTCATATCGTCCACGCAGGTTTCAACTACAACCACGGTGTCCTCCAGGAGCTCTTGGGTGTTCTCGTCAGATAGGGCATGAACCTGGCCCGTTACTACCCGCAGGAGATTGGGTTGTTTGGGGAGATTTCGAGATCCGGCACCATAGCCGATTTTTTCGATCGTCATGGGCGGCATGTCAACGAAGTCTTTGGCAAGTGCTTTTATGATAGCAGCACCTGTAGGAGTTACCATCTCTTCGGATATTCCCGAACCATAGACCGGAACATCTTTGAGTATCTCCACCGTCGCCGGCGTAGGTATGGGCAAGGTACCGTGCCGGCAGGCAACAAATCCTTTACCCAGTGGAATCTTAGAAGATAGGATGGTGTCGATACCCAGGTATTCAAGGCACAGGGCGGTTCCCACGATATCCAGGATGGAATCAATTGCCCCGACTTCGTGGAAATGAACGTTGGCTTTTTCTACACCGTGAATCCTGGACTCTGCTTCGGCAACCTGGTCGAAAATGGACAGGCTGGTTTGTCGTACACGGGACGACAGGGAGCACTTCTCAATCATTGATTTAATATCGCCATAGTGCCTGTGTACTGTCTCTCCTTGCACACGCACTTGAAAATGACGGGCTTGGACCCCGTGAAAGGATACGGATTTTGCGGACAATGAAAATCCATCCAATGGCAATCCCAGCAATTGTTCCTGGAGCCATTCCAACGGAACCCCGATATCCAGCAAGGCCCCGATGGTCATATCGCCGCTGATACCCGAGAAGCAATCAAAATAGGCGATTGTCATGCTGTTTTTCCTTGTGCGTGCAAGCGGATTATTTCCAGCAGAAGTTCGGTTGTTGCCACCATATCATCCAGCTTGACCGTTTCCTTGATGGTATGCACGTCTGCCATTCCGGTACCAAGCACGCCGAGGTCGATGCCGTGTTGCGAAAAAACATTCGCATCGGCGCCGCCGCCGGTTGATTTGCAGGTCATGGTTCTGTTCAAACTGGTAGCTGCCTGACCGGCAAGGGTTACAACACGGTGGTCCTCCGGGATATCTGTACGGGTAAATTCTTTTTCAACGGTATACTCCAGAAACGGCAGGTTATCTTCGGTGGACTGTTCACGTTGATCTGAAACCACTTTTTGAAAGGAATCCACCATGGCGTTTGTTACCTTGTTCAGTTTATCTTCATCATGGCTTCGGGCTTCACCTTCCACACGGACACGCTCGGGTACGATATTGATGGCCAGTCCCCCCTCGATGATGCCGATGTTGCAGGTTGTTTCGTGGTCGATACGGCCAAGTTTCATGCCTGCAATAGCCTTGCCTGCAATCTGGATGGCATTGATCCCGTTTTCCGGCTTGGCGCCGGCATGGGCGGATTTTCCGTGGACCGTGAAGACAAGGTAATTTGCAGAAGGTGCCCTCGTAATGACTCCCTGGGGGTCCGCAGCATCAAGAGCAAAACCGTATGTAGCCGATATTATATTGTAATTTAGATTTTTAGCCCCCAGCAGGCCGATCTCTTCGCACACCGTAAATACCACTTCCAGGGGGCCGTGCGGCAGTCTGTTTTCCTTTAATATCCATAGCACTTCCAGAATAACGGCCAGGGCGCTCTTGTCGTCAGCACCCAGAATGGTATCTCCCTTGCTTGAGAAGACACCATTTTCTAAAATGGGCTCAACCCCCCTGCCCGGCTCAACCGTGTCCATATGAGCATTCAGGATCATGGGCGGAACCGTTACATCGCCACCAAATCTGGCAATGATATTCCCGGTTTGCCCCCCGATCTTTTCACCGGCATCATCCTGGGCGATGTCAGCCCCCATGGATGTCAAAATAGTACAAAGCACTTCTGAGATGGCTTTTTCCTCCTTGGAAACCGAGTCAATACGCACCAGGCGTGAAAACGTTTGGGCCAGTCTTTCTCTGTCGATCATGTGTCCTCTCCTGTGAATAAAGTCGTTACACGATTTTAAGTTGACAAAATAGAGAATGCCTATATTATAAGCGCGTTCCTGTCCTATGGAAGTGCGCAGCTTACTGGTGAGGCTCCCGGACTTCAAATCCGGTGTGGGGCGCTAAAACCGTCCCGGGTGGGTTCGATTCCCATGCACTTCCGCCATTATTTCTCAATAAAATCAATAAGTTTAAAAACCTTCCCAAGCACTTCAATTCTTCGCAATTTCTCTTCTAATATACAAAATAATATCAATAAGTTGCAGCTATTCCAAATCGCCTTACTTTTAGCTGCTCGTGGACAAGATGTGAGAACATTACACCAAGAACAGCAACTCTTCAATACAATATGTAGGCACAAAGCTTTTCATAAATCTTCAACATAAGTGGTCTATCATTTGTTGGGAGATATCGTAAATCATGAAATGGTGTTGAATGATGCAGGGCGGATGGTAACGACCTGGCATGAATTACCCCAGCGGTTTTCCAATATCGAATTGATCGAATATGTCATCATTGCCATTGTAGGGGTGCCCCTTGAGGGTACCCTAAAAACCGTAGGCGATTCGCCAAAACGGGCAGACACAAGGCCTGCCCCTACAGCGGGATTAGGGGATATCATCGGCGCTTCAAATCGATCGCCACGCACGAATATACAAAGGGTGTAAAGCATCCCAGCATTTGATTTTAATCTAAACTTCATATAAATCTCAAATACTGGTGAATTTGGCAATAGGTATTTCTATAAAGACATTACGTTATTTAAAGCACAGGTGACTAAAGGGAAATTGCATGACGTTACCGTTACAGAACATCAGGATCCTTGATTTTGGTCAATATATTGCGGGTCCTGCTACCGCCGTAATACTTGCAGATCAGGGAGCCGAAGTAATTCGTATCGTTCCTCCGGGCGGACCGCGATGGGATTCTCCTGCTATGGACACACTGAATCGACGAAAGAAAAGCATCGTACTTGATCTTAAAAAAAGCCAGGATATGACGATTGTTCATGATCTGATTGTTTCCGCGGAACTATCAAAACGCCGGAAGAGCACGCCCACTTGGGAACCATCGATGTGCTGACAGGTTTTGCCGGTGCCTTTGCTGTGGCTACCAGCCTGTATAAACACAGGAAAACAGGTGAAGCAGACGTTGCCCGAGCCTCGTTAGCGGCAGCCGGACAGCTTCTTCAGACTCCTTTTATGTATGATTATGAAAGTCGTGAACCGTTTAACGAAATCAGTGGGCGTCATATTAAAGGGTCCGGACCGCTTTATCGCTGCTATAAAGCGCTTGACAGACGGAAAAGACACAAGGGAAATACTCGAAGAGCTGGGGTTTTCCGATCAGGAAATTACTGAAATGCTGGATGCTGGTGTGGTATCCGAAAGCTGGAGCAAACAGTACCTCCCGGATTAGCCCGAACATTTCATGAAAATTGACGATGAATTCTTTACCCTATCGTTTGCAAGGACTCCTAATATAAGCGCTCACCATAGGGTTAAATATGGATGGCTGATCAAGTCATTTAATACCCTTCAGTTATGTAATGTAATTCCTAATATTAATATACCTGTTGGGCTTAGGTTGATTTAACTACCTGTTATATTATCTGATTATGCCGATATCTAACCTGCGGCATAAAAATTGCTTCTCCATGTCTATAAGTGTTTATTCGTGGATATGAATTAACGATACAAGAATGCTCAATGGGAAGGTTCTTATGAAGCAATTTTCAAGCATAATAATTGGGTCGGCAGTTTTTGCCCTCATCATGGTATCTTCTGTTGCTGCGAGATATATTTCCGTACCGGCAGAAACTATAGTGGATAATTTCATTAAAACGATGGAACCATCAAAAGAGTTTATGTATTTAGCCTTTGTAGGTCTCATTTCCTGCCTGATTGGCACATTGATTAGACCACGCTAAGGATTCTTGAATTGAATTTCAACCCATTGAACATTTTTTTGCGTTTCAGTTGTTGGGATATTCGAATCCGAATCGATAACCCACATCCCCATTGTTTCAATCCGATGCGGTGAAGCACCTTTGCCCACCAGATAGCCCTTTACGATATTGGCTGTGAATTCAGACATTTTTTTGTTATAGCGGTTACTTCCACGGCTTTTAGAATAGCCTTTAATAGCGATTTCAAGGTGTGGGTGGTTGTGTAGCACAGAACTGAGGTTGTCAAGTGTCTCAATGCCATTCATGTTGAGCTCATTGTTGCTGTCGAATTCTATACGGATAACCACATGCTGGTCCGGCATATTAAACTGTTTTGGGTTGTCGTTTGAGTCGGGCTGAATATCGAGATAGCTTTCTGATGCTGCCATCTCGGATGGTTGTTCTTGGGTTGCTTTTGTGGGTTCTAACTTTTCCGGGATGATTGTCTGTTCTCCGGATTCAATCAGATCACTTTCCACTGAAAGGGAGGTTGGGTTGGTCTCTTGAAGTGTCGGCTTACCATGAAACAGGAAATATTGTGGGTAATAATAATAAACGGCAATAGCAACCCAGGTTGCAATCAATAATGCTAAAATCGTATATAATACCTTTTCAATAAGCGGGCTTCGGAATCTTGAAGAATATTTTTGCCGATCTGCTAACGGTGCTGTTTTATCCTGGCTCTTTTCCTTTTTGTGTCGGCTTTTCTGATTCTGCAATTTCAGTTCTTTCGCGCACTCCTTGATAATTTTTGGTCCAATTTTTTTGGACTCACCGATAAAGCCCGTTACCAGTGCTCGGTCACAGATAATGTTGGTGAGACGCGGATAGCCTTTGGAAAACCGGTAGACTTCCCGTATAGCGGCAGAATTGAAAAGCGATTTGGAGGCGCCTGCTACTTTGAGGCGATGGTGAATATATTTCCCCGTCTCTTTGGCAGACAGGGGTTGCAGATCGTAATTGACTGAAATTCGTTGACGTAAGGCTCTATTTTTGGGTTCCAGGATAATGCTGTTGAATTCGATCTGTCCGACAAAGAAGATGTTGATTAGTTTGGTCGATTGCTTTTCGATATTAGAGAGCAATCGGATCTCTTCCAGCAATTCCTGACTGAGTTGTTGAGATTCGTCGATGATCAGCAGTACTTTTTTTCGTTCGCCATGCGCACGGTTCAGAAAGTCAGTGAAATTGTGAACGAACTCTCCTTTGCTGGAAAACGCATGCGGCAGCTGGAATGCCTTGCCGAGGTATGAGAAAAAATCGTCTTTCTCTATCCCCGGATCGAGCAGAGTCGTGACAATTATCTCCTCGCCAAGGGTGTTTACCAGCGCATTGATCAGCGTCGTCTTCCCGGTACCCACATCTCCCGTAAGCAGGAGAAATCCCATGTTATCCATCAGTCCGTACCTCAGAACCGCCAGTGCCTCCTTGTGCTTATCTCCAAGCCACAGGAAGTTCGGGTCCGCAGTGATCTGAAATGGTTTCCGGGTAAGTTGGTAATATGATAGATACATTTAGAGTTGGTCCAAAAAAGTCAGGTCTTTGCCTTGTGTGTGTTTAGTGCCGATGGAAACGACTTCCACTTTTTGTTCATGTGTATTCCGGTAGTACAATCGACCTTTGTAGGAAAACAATACCTCGAAAACGGTTTCCCTGTTTTTTTTGCCGAAAACCTTTCTCTTGATCGGTACACGCTTGGGGTCATCATGGAGTTGAAGCATAATTTCTTCGGCTTTCAATTGTAAATCCGGCGTCAGTAAAATAAATCCGCTGATCGCTCGATCATGAACAAGGAGGTTTTTGTAGAGCGTTCTAAATCGTTTTTGGACGACTTCGGAAGCCTTAACTTTTTGTTTATTACTTTTGAGCTCTCCTTTCTCATACTGTGATATTCTATCCTTGAGGACATTGAGCTCTTCTTCTTGTGCCTTTTGAAGGAAAAGATTTTCTTGCATGCTTTTTTCTAATATTACGATTTCATCGATCATTTCATCTTCGGTTCTGCTGGCTTTTTCTTTTTCAGAATCAAATATTTTCCTGGTTTTTCGCAACTCGTTGGAAAGATACTTTCTTTGCTCGTTCAAGGTACCGAGCTTGGTTTGATGGGTTCGCTCCTTCTTTGACAGGCGATCGATTTCATCTTGAATATGGCTGGTTTCCATCACGGCTATTCGGGAACCCCTTCTATAATAGAATGAAAATATCATAATCGACAGGAAGATAAATGTCATCAGCATGGCATAGGAAATGAACTGATCGAGTGCGACTTGGGCATCCACCATCACGGTGAATCCTTCATTTAACGCAGCGTAATTCTCCTTGGCGATCTGTATGGACGGGGTTGCCGAATTGGGCATCTCTTCTTGACTGAACGTGCCTGGATATACAATGGTATTCGAGCGTGTGGTTACGGTTACAGAAGCTTTGACACCCCAGGAAAGCAGCACTTTTGATTGAATGTAGCGGTCGATATTTTGGTTAATGGCATCGGCTATGGTGAGCCTGCCTTCAAACAGAGGACGGGTGTCTCCGATATAGATCTCTTCAATCTCATCACTATACAGGGATTGGAGTTTCTTTTCGAGCATCTGGACAGAAGCGATATATAGTACCGGCGGCATGAGAATGCACAGGATTAATATCTTGAATGGAAAATACTTCATGAAAGCCCACCAACCCAGAGGATCCGGGAAAGAAAAAGATCTTTTATCACGAAATAACGAAAGTACGAAACCACGAAAAAGACCATGAACTGCAAATCCAAAAATAGACAGAATTCCTTACGGTCGCAGTCTGCTGCATGGGTCTTCATTATTTTCGTGTTTTTCAGATTTCGTATTTTCGTGATGGTTTTATTGTTTTTGCCACAACAACACACAAATTTTACAGTTAAGGGACTAAGTCGTTACCCACGATTTTATAACTTGGATAAAACCGACCTTGCTTCATCAGCGCCGTCGAAATTCTTATCAAGACGTATCGCTTTTTCGAGTTGTTTTTTGGCACCAGTCTTATCTCCCTTTTGATAGTATGCCATGCCAAGGTGATAGTTGACGGTCGGGTTGTCGGGCAGCTTTTCCAGACTGTCTTCAAATTCGCTGATAGCACTGTCATAGAGACCTTTCTGGTAGTAGATCCACCCCAGTGTGTCCATGACACTCGGTTCTTCCGGGAGTTGTTCTTTGGCTTTTTGGGCGTACCCCAGGGCTTCATCGATATTCTTATCCTGGATAGACAAAAGGTAGGCAAGGTTGTTGGCGGCCGGTGCGAAATCAGGCTTGATGTCAAGTGCGGCACGATAGTGTTTTTCGGACAGGTTGAACTGTTTCCGCAGGTCATAGATCGTACCGAGCATCATATTGGCGCTGGTCTGTTTCGGGTTTTTTTCAATAATTGACTCATACTGGGCGATGGCCTTGTCCGGATTATTTCCTGAAAGGTATAACCGTGCGAGAGCATAGTAGGATCTGAGATAATCCGGATTTGCCTGAAGCGCTTTTTTAAAGGCGGATTCCGCCTTGTCCTGCATGTTCTGGGAAAGATAAAGCCCTCCTTTAAGGTTGTAGATGACTGCAAGCACAGCCGGCACATCACCAATGATCTCGATTTGCCGGTCGCATTTATCAAGAGCGGCTTTGAATTCCTTCTTCTCGGTGTGAAGGAGAACGACATTGGTGAACACATCCATCAGTTTTGGATTGATGGACAATGCTTTTTCAAAATTTACAAGTGCTGCCTTATATTGTTTGGTTAATCGTTGCAACAACCCCATGCGAAAATACCCGGTAGGATTTTTGGGATCTAAAGTGATGAGTTTCTGAAAATTTACTTTGGCGCCGTCGATATCTTTTTGAAACAGGTTCGTGTTTCCCAATACCAGCGTTGCCTGATAATTGTCCGGTGATAACGCAAGTATTTCAATGCTCTCTTTCTTGGCAAGCTCGAAATCACGTTGCCGCAAGTAAATTTCGGCCATGAGAAGTTTGGCTTTTAGAAAACGCGGATTGGACTCAATGGCTTTTCCGAGGGATGACTTTGCCATGTTGCTGTCACCTTTGCCAAGATAGGAGACGCCCAGAAAGTAGTGCGCTCTGAATGATCGGGGTTCCTCTTCCACCAGCTGGCTCAATATCTCGATGGCGCTGTCGAACTGCCTTTTTTGGACCAGCAGTTCTCCCTTTAACAACCGGGCTGGAAAGTATTTAGGACGTTCTTCGAGTATAGCGGCGATGGCCGACTCAGCTTGATCCAGATTTTTATTCTTGAGATGAAATCCGGCAATGGTGTTTTTGACACGAATATCGTCTGGTTGACGATCGAGTGCTCTGGTGTAAAGCCCCAGCGCCTTTTCGTTATTTCCCGTCATTTCATAAAAAGCGGCTGCAACCATGTAGGACCGGATGTTGTCCGGCTCTTTTTCGATGGCGGCCGCATAAGAAAGCTCGGCTTTCCGGTTCATTTTGCGCTGTGCAAAATAATTTCCCTGGTAGATCAACAGCTCGGCATTGTCAGGATTCGTCCTTATGGATTCATTCAGAATCGCTTCAGCTTTTATAAATTCATTTTTACTTCTGTAGAAATTGAAAAGAATGAGACGCGGTTTGATGTCCTTGGGATCGATTTCCGCGGCTTTGACAAGGTACTTTTCTGCAAGGTCGAGCTGTCCATTTCTGGCAAGTATGCGGGAAAGTCCCATGTATGCACGTGTCTGTTTAGGATCGAGCTGAATAATTTTGCGGAACACGCTCTCAGCTTCATCCAGTTTTTTATCCAGATCAAAAAGTCCTGCATTTAAAAAGAGGGCATCGATATTGTCGGGATCCCCGGTGAGAATTTTATCCAGGAGCTCTTTGGATTTTTCGGTCTGTTTACCAAGCAGATAAAACGTTGCCATTTTCAACTGGGCGTCGGTGTTGTTTTCATCCAGCTGGATAACGCGGGAGTAGGTTCTGAACGCACCCTGGGAATTTCCTAATTTAAGGTAGGTTTCACCAAGTGCGACATGTGCGGCGACATATTCCGGATCAATCTGGACAGTGTTCTTGAATTCAAGTTCGGCACTTTTGTACTCGCCTTTTTCAAAATATGCATTCCCTTTTTCAAAGTGCGCCAGCTTTTTTTCTTCATCGGATGAACAACCCCATACGATCGTGAGGATCAGTATAATGGTCAGTCCTATATAATGTATCCACTTCATTTTAACCTCCGGAGAAATAAAAACATGTTTGTAAAACCTCACCTTATAGCATTTGTCAAAATAACGTTCCGGTTACTCCGTAAATATGGAATCCCCTTGAGCTGAGAGACTTATTCAGAACATATTTATCCGCCTTCGCAGAATACCACGGGCTTGCCCGTGGGGTTCCATGACAACTCCTATAGGTAAAAATTAGCGTACGGTATATTTAACATGGAACTAAGACCAAGTCAAAATTTGATATGGGAATAATATTGTTTAGCGTATTTGTTATTGGTAAAAAAGAGGGAACGGTATTGTTCCTTTAATTCAAGCAGTGGTACTTTCATCTGATGAAGTTTCCTGTTAATGTGTGATGATGGCCAATAAGTCGTTATTGCCTGAATTCTGTATTGCTATTTCACTTTGCACGTCCAGAGACATGGAATTTCCTGACCGCAACTCATGTTGTTTCCCGGCATGGGTAATTTGGGCATCGCTTGATTGCAGGCAGATGTGCCAGCGTTCAGGTCGGCACGGGACCTTTTGATAGGTGGCATGGGGCTTGATCAACAATTTAGCGACATGGAGCTTGTCGGTTTTTTCCAGGTATTGGATGGATCCCCATGCATAGGTCTGCAGGAGATGAACCTGGCATTCCCTCCGGCCTTGCTGTTTCAATATCGATACGATATCTTTGACGTTCCTGCTTGTTTTCAGGTTGGAAACAAACACGGCATCGGGTGTTTCGACAATGGTGGCATCTGAAATGTCATTGACGGCTACCAGACGGCTTTTGGCGATGATCAGAGAGTTTTTGGTGTTATATGAGGTCACGTCCCCTGTAATAACGTTGCCGTCACCATCTTTAGGCATGCTGTCATACAGGGAGCTCCACGTTCCAATGTCGCTCCAACCGAAGTTTGATGGCAAGACCACACCTCTTGATGTTTTTTCCATAATCGCAACATCGAAGGATATGCTCGCAAGGTCTTGATACGCATCTCTCGAAATGGGCCCGCCTTTCTTGACGATTGCCGACATTTTTGCAGTCATATCGGGTTCAAACCGCTTGAACTCGTTCAAAATGCTGGATGCCATGAAAGCAAACATACCGCTGTTCCAGAAAAAATTGCCGGCTTCGATATAAGCCCTGGCTGTTTCTATATCCGGTTTTTCAACAAATCTTTCGATGGCAAGTCCGCCTCCGGAAACAGATTCCCTCCCTTCGATGTACCCATACCCGGTTTCTGGATAATCGGGTTGAATACCGAATGTGACCAGATATCCTTTTTGAGCGAGATCGATTGCCTTGCTGATTCTTTCATGAAATCGGGCGACATCCCCGATGACATGGTCTGCCGGCAGAACAAATAAAAGAGCATCCTGGATGGATGCCTGGTCAAGAATTTTCAAGGTTGCCAGGAGGATAGCCGGTGCCGTGTTACGGCCGACCGGTTCACCGATTATTATATCCTCTGTTGTCAATCCTATGGCTGCAAGGTGTTCTGAAGATTCGTCACAGTGTGCTTTCCCGCAGACCACCCGAACATTATCGAGACAAAGCGCAGGGTGAAGTCGTTGGATGGTTTCCTGGAGAAGAGATGTTTCTCCGCTTATTTCGGCCAACTGCTTTGGCGCCTGTGCTCGTGAGATCGGCCAGAGGCGTGTTCCTGATCCGCCTGCCAGAAGTACTGGAAATATCATTAAATCGGTTACTGTCATCTTTTTGGTTTCCATCGTCCATTCTGATCGTTTCTGTCTTTGAGGGTCCCTGCTTTGCTGCAGACACTCTCGTAGGCTTGATATCCGAGACACGCATTGATCTCTTTTCTCAGTGAGGCCCGTGGTTGCAGTTGCAAATATTCCGGCAGTGCAATCACGGCTTCCGTCATTTCCGGGTCCTGCATGTGAATATAGGCTTCGCAGGCGCCTGGATGGTTTTTGAAAACGCTGTGCAGGGTTTCAAGCTGTTTTCTGTTCGTGTTGGCAATGTCCAGCTTTATGTGAATGCTCACTGTCCAGGTCTCTTCCGCTTTCTGGATTGGAATAATATGATTGGACAGGAGATTGATGCTTTTTTCATCTTTCTGAACCTGACCATCCACCAGGATGGCTGTGTCCGCGGTCATCAGGTGACTGGTGGTTGCATAGAGATTGGGAAAGACCGTAATTTCAAACGACCCGTTCATGTCTTCCACCGTGACGAAAGCCATAAGGTCCCCTCGTTTGGTGGTAATTATCTTGGTATTACGGATGATTCCAGCAAGTCTAGCAGCGGAATTGTCAGGCATTTCTTTCAAGGAGATGGAGTCGGCTGTGGCATATTTGTCGATAATGTCGT
>JAOZSO010000013.1:0-5996 GCA_029939655.1 Desulfobacterales bacterium | reverse complement strand
ATGTCGTTGAAACGGTTTAACGGATGTCCTGTAATATAAAAGCCCAGAGATTCTTTTTCAAACGTCAACAACTGCTTTTGATCCCATTCTTCGATCTCCGGTAGAGTTGGCAGATTGATGGCGGGCTGATCTTCGCCGGTCCCAAAAAGTCCCATTTGAGGATCTGCCTTTTCACGCTGGACCCGTTGACCATATTCGAGGATATCTTCCAGGCCGGCAAAAAGTTGCGAGCGCTTTAAATCGAAGGTGTCAAATGCACCACTCTTGATCAGGCTTTCGAGCACCCGCTTGTTGACTTTGCGAAGATCAACCCGCTCACAGAAATCGAAGATGGACGAAAAGGGCTGCTCATCCCTGTATTCGAGAACCGATTCGATAGCACCTTCTCCGACATTTTTTACGGCGGCAAGTCCGAAACGGATTTCCGACCCAGATACAACGAACTCTTTTTCACTTTCGTTGATATCGGGTGGCAGTATCGGGATGTGGTGACTTTTGCATTCTGAAATATATTTGACGACACCATCGGAGGAATGCATCTCGCTTGTCAGCAGTGCCGCCATGAATTCCACAGGAAAATGGGCTTTCAGATAAGCGGTTTGGTAGGCAATCAACGCATAGGCGGCACTGTGAGATTTATTGAAGCCATACCCGCCGAATTTAGAAATGAGACCGAATATTTCAGCAGCTTTTTTGGAAGGGATGTTGTTTTCCTCGGCACCGCTGATAAAACGTTCCTGATGTTTGGCCATGATCCCTACGATCTTTTTTCCCATGGCTTTTCGGAGATCGTCGGCTTCAGACATGGAATAGTTTGCCAGGTCGCCGGCAATTTTCATGACCTGTTCCTGATATACGATTACCCCGTAGGTTTCTTTCAATATGGGTTCCAACTCCGGGACCAGGTAATTGACTTCCTTTCTGCCGTGCTTTCTCTGAACAAAATCAGTAACCATGCCACTGTCCAGAGGACCAGGTCTATACAAAGCCACAAGGGCAATCACATCATCGAAGAATTCCGGTCGCAGACGGGTCAGCAGATCTTTCATCCCTGAACTTTCGAGTTGGAACACACCGGTGGTATCTCCGGAACATAAAAGTGCATATGTTGCGGGATCATCATCTTTGATATGGTCCATGTCCGGTGGCTCTTTGCCCTGAAGGGAGATCAGATTCAACGTATTGGCAATGACGGTGAGGTTTCGCAGCCCAAGGAAATCGAATTTGACCAGTCCTATCTTCTCGACAATTTTCATGTCGTACTGGGTAATGACTTCATCCTTTTTCCCCGTGTAAAGGGGCAGATAGTCTACCAGGGGTTTATCGCCGATGACCACCCCTGCCGCATGTGTTGAAGCGTGCCTTGGTAAGCCTTCAAGAACCCTGGAAATTTGTATCAGTTCTGCAATATCCGGTTTCTGTTCTGTAAGCTCTCTGAGTCTTGGTTCCTGTCTGAGGGCTTCGTCAAGACTGATATTCAGGACGTCCGGAACCATTTTCGCGATGCTGTCCACTTCGTGCAGCGGAATGTCCAGAGCCCGGCCCACATCCCTGATGACGGCACGTGTTTTCAGTTTTCCAAAGGTGATGATCTGGGCGACTTTCTCTCCCCCTCCGTATTTCTCGACAACATATTTGAAAACGCGTTCCCTGCCGTTGATACAAAAGTCGACATCAATATCAGGCATGCTTTTACGTGCCGGGTTTAAAAAACGTTCAAATATCAGGCCGTATTTGATGGGATCGAGGTTGGTGATTCCCAGAGAGTATGCCACAAGGCTTCCTGCGGCGGACCCCCTGCCCGGCCCCACGGGAATGTCATTTGCTTTGGCATAATGAATAAAATCGGCAACGATCAGAAAATAACCTGAAAACCCCATCTCCTTGATCAGTTTTATTTCATAATCAATCCTTTTATCATAGACAGGTACATCTATGCCGGGGTCCTGATGCTTCAGGCGTTTGAGGATGCGCTGGTAACCTTCCCGCACCTTCTTTTCAAACAGATCCGATTCCTCCTGCCCGGGCGGTGTTTCAAATTTTGGGAAATGGTAGGTTTTGAAATCAAAATCGACATGGCACCGGTCTGCAATACTTACAGTATTGGCAATAGCGGCAGGAGAGTCCTTGAAGTAGGCGAACATTTCAGGCTTGGATTTATAATAAAGCTGGGTAGTTCCGAACTTAAGCCTGTTTGTCATCTGTACGGTCTTGCCGGTCTGGATGCATAGAAGCACATCATGCGCTTTGACATCTTCCCGGTTCAGATAATGGCAGTCATTGGTTGCCACCAGGGGTATGGAGAGGCGATGACTCATGTCGAACAAGGCCTGGTTCACGTTTTCCTGGATGTCGATACCATTGTTCTGAACTTCCAGATAAAAGTTTCCGTCGCCAAGAATTTGACAGTATTGTCGGGCGGCATCATCTGCTTTATCCATATTCCCTGCGGTGATCATTCTTGGTATTTCACCGTTCAGACAGGCTGAAAGGCCTATCAGGCCGCTACTGTATTTTTGCAACAAGGCCTTATCGATGCGTGGCTTGTGGTAAAAACCGGCGATTCTGGCGGTGGATACCAGTTTGCAGAGATTCTTGTAGCCTTCATTGTTTTCGGCCAGTAAAATGAGGTGGGAAATTCCTTTGTGGTCCAGGGGGGTCTTGTCTGACAAACTCCTGGGTGCCACATAACACTCACAACCGATGATGGGTTTTATATTTGATTTTAAAGCCTTTTCATAAAATTCGATACAGCCGAACATGGTACCATGATCGGTTATGGCGACGGTTTTCATACCGAGTTCGGCGGATCTTTTAAAAAGTTCATCGAATCTGATAGCTCCGTCCAGAAGACTGTACTGGGTGTGGACGTGTAGGTGTACGAAGTCTGTTAGGGTGTTGGTCATAATGTTCAACCAATAGGGTTCAAGGGTTCAAGGATTCGAGGGTCCGAGGGTGGCTGAGAGCAATAAGCAGACAGCAGCATCCCAGCCTTCGAGCATCCCAGCTTCCCAGCATACAGGGTTCGAGGGGTCAAGGGTTCAAGTGAGTTTATGGCTGGAACCTTTCATTTAATCAAGTCTATAGTTAGGGGCTTCCTTGGTGATAATAACGTCATGGACATGACTTTCGCGCAGACCGGCGGCACTGATTTTCATAAAGCGCGCCTTTTCCCTGACCTCCTGAATGGTTTGACAGCCCAGGTATCCCATGCCCGCTTTCAAGCCTCCCACCAGTTGTTGAATGTTTGCAGTCAACGTACCGCGATATGGAACGCGCCCGACGATTCCTTCCGGAACCAGCTTGTCATCTTCTTCCTCTTCTCCCAGATAATAACGATCAATGCTGCCTTTTTTCATGGCTTCCAAAGATCCCATTCCCCTGTACACCTTGTAACTCCTTCCTTGAAAAAATACGGACTCACCGGGACTTTCGTCGGTACCGGCAAACAGCCCCCCGATCATGACGGAATGCGCACCGGCACCGATGGCTTTGGTAATGTCTCCCGAAAACTTTATGCCGCCGTCAGCGATCAGGGGAACGCCGCTTTTGCTGGATGCTGACCGACAGTTCATGATAGCGGAGACCTGCGGCACACCGACACCGGCAACAATTCGTGTGGTACAGATGGAACCGGGGCCGATGCCAATTTTGACACCGTCGACACCAGCCCGGATCAAATCGTCCGCTCCTTTGTCTGTTGCAACATTCCCTGCAATGAGCTCCAGGTTAGCAAATCGTTTTTTCAATATTTTAACGGCTTGAATGACGTTTTCCGAATGCCCGTGAGACGTGTCGATGAGAATAATATCGGCGCCGGCCTGCAACAGTTTTTCGGTCCGATCTTCCATGTCATCACCAACGCCGATGGCAGCCCCCACACGGAGGCGCCCCATCTTGTCTTTACAGGCATTGGGGTATTTCTTTATTTTTTCGATGTCCTTGATCGTGATCATGCCGGTAAGACGACCGGTCTTGTCCACAACGAGAAGTTTTTCGATTCGATGCTCATGGAGCAGTTTCTTCGAGTCTTCCAGAGAAATACCTTCCGAAACCGTAACGAGATTGTCTTTTGTCATCACATCGAATATTTTTTTCTCCAGGTCGGTTTCAAATCGCAGGTCACGGTTGGTTACGATGCCGACCAGTTTATCACCTTTGGTAACCGGCACACCGGAAATTCGATAATCTTTCATGAGCGTAAGAACTTCATGCACTTTCTGGTCAGGGGTTATGGTTACAGGATCGACAATCATGCCGCTCTCCGATTTCTTGACACGATCAACCTCTATCGCTTGTCTTTGAACGCTCATGTTTCGATGAATAAATCCAATGCCGCCTTCCCTGGCCATGGAGATGGATGCCCTGGCTTCGGTTACGGTATCCATGGCAGCTCCTACGATGGGGATGTTCAGGGTGATGTTGCGGGTCAAGCGTGTACTGATATTGACATCTTTTGGCAACAAATCGGAGTAGTTTGGAATCAGCAGAACGTCATCGAAAGAAAAAGATTCCTCGAAAGGTGTTTTCATGGGTATCTCCTCCACAAGCTGTAATGGTTTCTCAAGAGGGTGTATACACTATTTGGTATATTCGGGCCTGGATTCGAATAGCAAATGGAACGCTCTTTAGCAATCTTTTATTTCGCAACTTGACAGGTTATAAGGCCCATAGTAAACATCTGCCGTACATCTATAGTAGATTCCCGGGTCCAGAGGGCCCGGCACTGTTCATACCCTGTAAGGGTTTATCGTTTTACATATTCGGTTGTAATAAATTCTAAATCCGAATATCGAAATGCGAAACAAATTCAAATATCAAATGCTCAAATGACCCAAACATAACCCATGTGCTTTTGTACGCTGGGCTTTGTTTTGAACATTCGAATTCGGGGCATTGGATATTGCCCTTCGACGTTGCTCAGGGCGGTGAGCCTGTCGAACCGTTTAGGATTTCGAATTTCGTGCTTCGAATTTTAACCATTGGTGAATTATGCTGCTCAAGATCAATCCTGTAAATCCCCAGGAAAGACTTATCAGACGTGTCGCTGAACATTTAAAAAAAGGGGGCATCATTGCCTACCCAACCGATACGTTCTATGGGATTGGTTGTGATATCATGAATAAAAAGGCGATTGAACGCGTTTATCAGATCAAACAGCGCCATAAAAACAAACCCTTCAGTTTCATTTGTTCCAATCTGAAACATATCAGCCTTTATGCCAAGGTTTCCAACTATGCCTACCGAACCATGAAAAGACTTCTTCCAGGGCCCTATACATTTATACTGGAAGGTTCGAAGCTGGTTCCCAGGATGATGCTGACCAAAAGGAAAACAGCCGGCATTCGCGTCCCGGATCATCCAATATGTTTTAGCCTCACTGAAGCGTTGGGGAATCCGATTCTATCAACCAGTGCGACATTGCCCGATGGTGAAGTTTTAATGGACCCTTCCCTGATCCACGACAGGCTTAATTCGCATCTTGACATAGTCATCGACGGCGGCACCACGCCTGGTCGTCCATCCAGTGTCATATCGCTGATGGATGATTATCCTGAGGTATTGCGAGAAGGACTGGGGGATGTCAGTTCTCTGGGGTAGGTATCCGGTGCTTTTGTTCGTCATAGTAACTCACGTCCTGTGGACATGGTCAGAGGTAATTAGCTCTGACGAAATCATTTCGAGAGCGAATACAGGATCTTCTATGATGATTTTATAAAGATGAACGTCCAACATCGAACGCCCAACATCGAACATCGAATGAAAACGAATATTGAAACGTACTCCGCAACAAGACTTGTCGGTGAACTCAAGTTGAGTCGCTATAAAAATGTGCTGGCTATTACAGTTCAATACCAACGACTGTTTCTTCATGTTTCAAATTCAACATTCGATGTTGGACGTTCGATGTTCGATGTTCATTCGTTTTGGACGCCGCGTTATTGTGTCGATACCATAGGATCGGATGCGGACATGATTTGTAACTAAGCCAAATA
>JAOZSO010000197.1:0-6447 GCA_029939655.1 Desulfobacterales bacterium | reverse complement strand
GCGAGCGTATCGCCGTCCTGAAGCAGGACCAGTTTGCCTACGACGAGGAAACCGTGATCAACACGGTAATCATGGGGTACGAACGGCTCTATGCCATCCTGATGGAACGGGATGCTATCTACGCCAAGGTAGATTTCACCGAAGAGGACGGCATCAGATCCGGCGAATTGGAGGCGGAGTTCGCCGAGATGAACGGCTATGAAGCTGAGTCCGAAGCAGCGGTTCTTCTCAACGGCCTAGGTCTTCCCGAAGAGATGTGCCACCTGAAGATGAAAGAACTGGAAGGAGGGGACAAGGTCCGCGTGCTTCTTGCCCAGGCTCTTTTCGGCAACCCTGATGTCCTGCTCCTTGACGAACCCACCAACCACTTGGATCACACGTCCATTGCCTGGCTGGAAGATTTTCTGGCGCGTTTTCAGAATACCCTGATCGTGGTATCCCACGACCGTCACTTCCTCAACCAGGTCTGTACCCATGTTGCCGATATCGATTACGGCAAGATTCAAGTTTTTGTGGGCAACTACGACTTCTGGTACCAGGCAAGTCGTTTGGTTCAGAAACAGAAACAGAACGAAAACAAGAAAGCCACGGAAAAAGCCAAAGAGCTGACCGCGTTTATACAGCGCTTCAGTTCCAACGCCTCCAAAGCCAAACAGGCTACTTCCCGGAAAAAACTTCTAGAAAAAATTACAATGGATGAGATGCCGGTTTCATCTCGAAAATACCCCTGGATAGCCTTCAGACCGGAACGCCCGTGTGGGAGTGTGATCCTGGAAATCGAAAACCTCACCAAAACAATCGATGGGGAGAAGGTCCTCAACAGCTTCAGTATGGTGGTGAACAGCGGGGATAAAGTCGCTTTTGTGGGAGACAACAGCCTGGCCAAAACCGCCCTGTTCCAGATCCTGACAGGGGAGATGGCGCCGGACGCTGGTACCTTCCGATGGGGACAGACCGTCACCACTTCCTACTTTCCCAAGGAGAACAGTCGCTTCTTCGAGAGCGATATGCCCCTGGTACAGTGGTTGCTGCAGTACGCACCGGAAGAGGGGATGAACTTTGCCCGAAGTTTCCTGGGCCGCATGCTTTTTTCCGGAGAAGAAGCCATGAAAAAGACCGGGGTTCTTTCCGGCGGGGAGAGGGTACGCTGCATGCTTTCCCGCATGATGCTGAGCGGTTCCAATGCGCTTCTTTTGGACGAGCCCACCAACCACCTGGACCTGGAGGCCATTACTTCCCTCAACGAAGGGCTCATGGCTTTTCCCGAGGTGATTCTGTTCGCTTCCCACGATCACCAGTTCGTCTCCACCGTGGCAAACCGTATCGTGGAGCTCACCCCGGAAGGCTCCATTGATCGGCTCATGAGTTTTGACGACTATCTGGAAAGTACTTCCGTAGCCAAAGAGAGAGAAGCACACTATTGCAGGGAAGCTGCCCTGGCTCTCTGACCAGGGGCGGTTTTGACTAAATTGAAGCAAACTTCATAATGGTCTTGACTTTTTTGAAGTTTGCTTCATAATCCATTGAAATATTGATGGATTTGTTAAAAAACCGTGTCGGTTCCACCACGTCCTATACATCACTGGCCAATGATCTCCAGGTCTCTGTTCATACGGTAAAATATTGTAGCGTGTGCACTCATCAAGGAGCTCCAATGGTAGATTATTACCAATACCACCACACAACCTATCACGAAAAGACATTTCACATCGATCCTTCTTCGTTTTTGGAACCGCTTATCAGGCATTTGAAACCCGGTGATAAGCTGCTCGATGTGGGGTGTGGAAGCGGCCGGGATATTCTTTGGCTTAAAGGGCACGGTTTCAATGTAACGGGATTCGAGCGGTCTAAAGGTTTGGCAGCTCTGGCACGAAAGCATACGGGTTGTGAGATCATCGAGGGCGATTTTCAAACGTATGATTTTTCAAAACAGAAGTTCGATGCCATTCTTCTGTCCGGATCACTTGTTCACATTCCGCATGCGCATCTTGAATCAGTTTTCGGGCATATTCTTGATGGGGTGGGAAATGGCGGAAAGGTACTGGTATCTCTTAAGGAGGGGGATGGTTCGTCAGTGGGGGAGGATGGACGGGCATTTTTCTATTGGCAGGACACCGAACTTCGGAATCTTTTTGCAAAACATATTTTCAGGGTCCTCGAATTTCATAAGGGTACTTCAAAAGTCAATAAAAGTGACCTATGGTTGAGCTACGTACTTGCATAATGGTTCATAGGATCCCTTGAACCACAACAGCGAGTGCATTATGCACACTTCACACGGAGGCGGAAATGACGAACGAGCTCTATTTCAACAAAGAACATGAGATGATCAGGAAGGCCGTTCGCGAATTCGTGAACAAGGAAATCAATCCACATGTGGAAGAGTGGGAAGAACAGAAGATCATCCCCCTCCACGATCTTTTTAAAAAGATGGGCGATCTTGGATTTTTGGGAATTCGCTTTGACCCGAGGTACGGTGGGCAAGGTCTCGACTACTGGTACGATCTCGTCTTTGCAGAAGAAATGGGTAAAATCGATGCCGCGGGAATCTCCATGGCTATTACCGTCCAAACGCACATGGCCACCCCTGCCATCGCTCAGTACGCCAGCGAATATCTCAAGGAGACCTATCTGACCAAAGCGATTTCCGGAGAAATGGTCAGTGCCATAGCGGTCACCGAACCCGGTGCGGGTTCCGATGTCAGTGCGCTGGCGACCACTGCCGTCAAACAGGGTGATTATTACCTTCTCAACGGCTCTAAAACCTATATCACCAACGGAACCCAGGCCGATTTTCTGACCCTTTTGGCCAGAACCAGTGACGATCCCGGTTACCACTCGTTCAGCCTCTTTGTGGTACCCACCGAACTGCCCGGATTTTCCGTCAGCAGGAAACTGGACAAGCTGGGTATGCACGCCAGCGATACCGCAGAACTGTTTTTCGATGACATGAAGATCCCGGCGGAAAACCTGATCGGTAAGGAGGGAGAAGGTTTTATCTACCAGATGGGCCAATTTCAACATGAACGGTTTGTGACACTTCCCCTGGTTTACGAAAGCTCAAAGCGGATCATCGACATGACCCTGGAGCACCTGAGAAGCCGGATCGTTTTCGGAAAACCGCTGATTAAAAGGCAGGTGTTGCGATACCGGCTCGCCGACTGGTTGACGGAAATTGAATGCCTGAAAAGTCTGACCTACCATATCGTCAATATGAAAATAGCCGGTCTGGATGTGACCAAAGAGGTCTCCATGGGCAAGCTGGTAGCCGGCAGACTGGGGCACAAGGTGGCGGACGGGTGCCTGCAGATGTACGGCGGTCTGGGATACATGGCGGAAATGCCCATATCGCGGGCCTTCCGGGACTCACGCCTGGTATCTATTGGCGGAGGGGCCGACGAAGTTATGGAAGAAATCATCGCCAGGATGGAAGGTTTTTGATCCTGTAAATAGATAGATCAATTTTGAAGTGATGCTGGGGGACATGGCCACCTTTGTTGCTCCGGAAACCACAGCCGGTCCGGCAAGGAAATACTGGCGATAAATATGTTCCGAATAAGTCTCTCGGAAAAATATGGAAACCCCTTCTAATGCAATCGGAACGGTATTTTGACAACTGCTATAACCAAAAGTTAAATCGCTTGAGTGGAACTTAGGGCTCGCGCAAAAATAACTTAACAGAATTGGCGTTCAGATTTAGTTCAGGTTTGGTTGATCCGAATGAGCAAATCCACAGGAATAGCGAGCTATTTCGCGGATTTTGGGAATGAGGCATCGGCCAAAGATGGGCTGAAGCTGAGATGCAAAAATGTGAAGTTATTTTTTCGCGAGCCCTTAGGAGGAAGATTGATCACGAAAGGTAAAGGCCCAGCAAATCCGGTAACCGTTCTGAAGCATTATTTCGGGTTTGAACGTTTTTATGAAAAGCAGGAAGAAATCATTGACCACCTGATTTCCGGGCAGGATGCCTTTGTCCTTATGCCGACAGGCGGTGGAAAGTCGTTGTGCTATCAAATCCCGGCCATGATTCGGCCAGGCGTCGGGATCATTATTTCACCTTTGATTGCTTTGATGCAGGACCAGGTAGATGGTTTAAGGCAGTATGGAATCAAGGCCTATTATATCAATTCTACCTTGCATTCCGCCGAGATCCGAAACATGGAAAAAAAGCTGATTTCCAATGAAATGGATCTTCTGTATGTCGCTCCTGAGCGTCTTTTTATGCCTGATTTTTTTCAGTGTTTGAAAAAATCAAAAATTTCCCTCTTTGCAATAGATGAAGCCCATTGTGTCTCTCAGTGGGGTCACGATTTCCGGCCTGAATACCTGCAACTTAACCTTCTACATGAAAATTTTCCCCATGTGCCACGAATCGCTCTGACTGCTACTGCGGATAACGTTACCTGTAGAGACATCCTGTTAAAGCTTCATCTGGGAGATGCCCGACAATATGTATCCAGCTTTGACAGACCCAATATCAGGTATTCCGTGGTGATCAAGAAGAATGCAAAATCCCAGTTGGATCATTTTATAAATCAAGAACACCACGGCGATTCCGGTATTGTTTACTGTCTTACCCGGAAAAAAGTGGAGGCAACGGCTGAGTGGCTTTCCAAAAAAGGATATAATGCCCTGCCGTATCATGCGGGGCTCGATGCTTCCGTTCGAATGAAGCACCAGAGGGCATTTCAGGAACAGGAAAGTGTCATCATGGTCGCTACCATTGCTTTTGGAATGGGGATAGACAAACCCAATGTCCGTTTTGTGGCCCATCTGGACATGCCCAAAAACATAGAAAGCTACTATCAGGAGACCGGTCGTGCGGGCCGTGATGGAGAAAAATCAAGCGCATGGCTGGCCTATGATCTTTCCGATATCGTCACAATCGGAAAAATACTTGAAAATTCAGAAGGTGATGAAGCGTTCAAACGCATACAATACCAGCGGCTTCAGGCCATGATCGGGTATTGTGAGACAATAAACTGCCGGAGGCCTGTATTACTGAATTACTTTGGTGAGTCTTATGATAAAGCGTGCGGAAACTGCGATAACTGCATTGAAAAAGTCGAAAAATGGGATGGAACCATAGCCGTCCAGAAAGCCATGTCCTGTATTTATCGAACCGGGGAGCGGTTTGGTGTAAAATATCTTACGGATGTACTGTTAGGAAAAGAAAACAAACGTATTAAAGGCTTCAGACACGATGGCGTATCAACTTTTGGTATCGGAAGAGAATTGAGCAGCCACGACTGGAAATCCGTTTATCGCCAGATTGTCGCAGCCGGCTATGCTGAAATTGACATGAAAGGCTATGGTGGGTTGTCTTTGACACAAAAGGGCAGAGCCATTCTGAAATCAAAAGAAACAATTTATCTGAGAAAAGAAGTCGCCAGGGCCAAAAAAACAACCCGGCGTGTTCATGAAAAGGCATCATCTGAATTACCCGATCTTGAATACGCACATTCGTTGTTTGAGGAATTGAGACAGCTACGGTTAGACATCTCAAAAGAGAAAAAGGTGCCGCCCTATGTTATTTTTCATGACAGAACATTAAAGGAAATTGCATCGAGACGACCTGTTTCCTTAAAAGAGATGGTTGGATTATATGGTGTTGGCGACATAAAGCTGAAAAAATTCGGACAGATGTTTGTCGATTTTATGGTTCAGTATGCCAAGGAACATGGATCTGAAGATAAAATCACGTAAGGGCTGTATCGATGAAAATTCACATTATTTTCATATCAATATTTATCTTGTTAATGCTGACAATGCACGTCTGGTATGCATATCGAGATTATGGAAAGTGGCCCTGGCGATCAAAGAAGTTCTGGTTTGGTGAGGCCAAAATAGCGATTGTTTTTGTGGCCATTGTATCGGCGATATTTATTTTCGGAGGACGCTATAAGCATAATAGCTGGTTTTGGGAAACGCGTGCATTTTTTGCATGTGATTGGGGAATGTCGCCCGAAGACGTACTGAGAGTAGAAAACCTTACGGGACGACCATCCGGGACTGTGGCGCCACCGCAATTAAAACAATTTGGCGAACAGTTTCACACCATGCATGCTGAAAAAAACCATTTATATCCCTTGACGCAACAAAAAGGAAGAAGTCCCAGGTCCTATTTTTTTTATGAAAATGATCTGATATCAGGTTGTACCTATACATACTACCGGGATTTTTCAGATAAAGTCCTTGAACAAATTGCTCACGAAAGACGCAAGAATACGATTGAATATGGTGACCCTGTTTATAAAAAAAGTGGCGACATGCGGGTCCTGATCTGGGACTATAATGACAGGTCATACATTGGGTTCGTCATCACAGTTGATGAACACAATGGACAGATGATAAACCGTAAAATATTTATAGATAAAAATCTGGATATAGAAACATTAAAACTGTTTACGGATCATTTTTTACACTTCCCGGATCAGACCAATATCC